>CAYXLL010000084.1:0-1557 GCA_964465875.1 uncultured Candidatus Saccharibacteria bacterium | reverse complement strand
AGAACTCGCGGAAACGCCCTTTACCAGGACGATCAGCGCGCCAGACAGGACCAATTTGGTAACGACGGAAAGGGTAAGGAAGTTGATTCCTATACCGAGCAAAGAAACGCGCAAGCGGCACAGTGAGATCGTAGCGTAGAGCCATATCCGTTTCACCGCTTGCCGACTGTTCGCCTCGCTTAAGTATTTTAAAAATCAACTTTTCTTCTTCGCCGTACTTTCCCGCAAGAGTTTCGATGCGTTCAAACGCAGGAGTATCCATCGGCAGAAAACCAAAACTCTCGAATACTCCTTTGACAACGCCAAAAGCCCATTCGCGGTTTTTTACGTCTTGAGGGAGAAAATCCCTCGTGCCAGACGGCGGCAATACAATAAATTTTTTCATAATATTCACCTCCTTTCAGGGTTAGTTGTGAAAGAACTGATTTGAGTACTAATTATATTCTTAACATAACTTAATTCAAATTTCAATATTTTCACAACCTTATCCTTTACGGAGTTGACAGCATTTTTAATATGAACTATCATAGCATTAATAAAGGTCGAAGTAAAATATAAAATAAATTATAAGTAGAAATATGCAAACCGCAGTTTTTGAACCACAAACTCTAGTGTCCCCTGATGTAAGAATTAGTTGCCAGTTTCCGCTTGCCAAAGAGGAAAAAAATGAAAAAAAATTAGATTTGTTTCGGTCACTTACAGATAAGGGATTGGATCGTCTCACTGCCACAAAGATTGAACATATACTTTGCACTTCCGCGCTTTCGGCTCACATCTAATCTATTGGAACGGCATCTAAATTGATTTTTATAATTTATCACAGTTGATAAGTTTAATTTAAATATTTTTTATTCGCTATGCTCCGAAATATCAAAATTAAAACCGCAGCTCAAGAAATAACCGTAAAAGCTCCGGAAAATTTAACTCTGGAAGAAATTTTGCGTATAAATCGCATCCCAACGAATTTATTTCAAGGATATATACTAGAGAAAAAAGTAGGGCTAAAACCAATTCCTCTTAATACTCACCTCATTGATCTGCCCGATAATACTGAGGTAATACTGCAATGCATTCGTAATACTGATTTACGACAAGTTTTACCTCAAAAAATTTTTTATAAAAAGACGAATGACCCAATCGTGGCTCTACATGATTTTAATATCGGTCCTCAAGAATGTACCGAAACGATTTACGAATTAAACGCTGATTCGGCAAAAGAAATTGTTGAAAATAAAGTTTCAGAATTTATTGATGAATATAGTAAAGAAAACACAATAATTACTGGTATTTCCGGAGGAGGAGACAGTAATACTTTGGTAAGAAGCCTAAAAAATGCCTCTCCGGATAAAAAGCTAATTTGTTTTACGCTTGTCTTTGAACCTATTTGGCCAGATTCTGCGGCAAGGAGAGCGGTAGAACTCTGTAAAGAAAATAATGTTCCTCATCTACTCTATAAAAACCAAGAAATTGAAAAACTTTTGAGAATGAAGAGTGGTTTGAATGAATTTTATAAAGAATTTGGCAAAAATTTCGGAGACAATACTAGTCACTTTTTTG
>CAYXLL010000083.1:0-1612 GCA_964465875.1 uncultured Candidatus Saccharibacteria bacterium | reverse complement strand
TCAGGCAGATATTTTAGGAACACTTACTCAAACAATGAATACTTTTACTTCATTTCTTGCAGCAGTAGCTGGCATTTCTTTAGTAGTTGGCGGAATTGGCATCATGAATATGATGTTGACTACTGTTACTGAAAGAACGCGAGAGATAGGCCTTCGAAAAGCCATTGGCGCAAAAAAAAGAGATATTACTAAACAATTTTTAACTGAAGCAATAGCGTTAACTTTTCTTGGTGGATTAATTGGCATCATTCTTGGCTGGGTCATTTCTATTGGAATTTCGCAAATTGCAAAAATTACCACGAAAGTTTCTTTACAATCAATTTTGCTTGCTTTTGGAGTATCGGCAGTTATTGGAATTATTTTTGGCTATTATCCAGCGCGCAGGGCAGCATCTTTAAATCCTATTGACGCTTTGCGTTATGAATAAAACTCAATTTATCGTTTAGTCGGACGATAAAATAAAAAACTTAAGTAATAACTTAAGTAATGACTTAAGTAATAACTTAAGTTTAAATTTCAAATATGGAGAAATTAAATAAAAATAAATTAATAATTAGTATTGTAGTAGTAATAATAGTTGGAGTTGGGACATTTTTCGGCGGAATGAAATATGGAGAATCAAAAAATTTGAAACTGCAAGGAGCGCAAATTTCTGCAGGCAATTTTCGAAATCTTTCTCCAGAACAAAGACAGCAAATGATGCAACAATTTAATGCGAGTAATGGAGCGTCTCGCCAACCAAATACTGGAGGCCAAAGAACTGGCGCCGGATTTATCAGTGGAGAAATTATTTCTAAAGACGATAAATCAATAACTGTTAAGATTCCTAATGGCGGTTCAAAAATTATTTTCTTCGCCAGTTCAACAAAAATTTCAAAATTAACTGATGGATCAATAAATGATCTTGAGATTGGCAAAAATATAACTGTTAATGGCGCGGCAAATCAAGACGGAAGCATTACTGCTCAAACAATTCAGTTACGATAAAATTAACATTAGAAATTAAAAATAAAAACTCCGACAGAAAATCGGAGTTTTTATTTTAAGGCAATTTTAATCTATTTTACCTACCTAAAAGCTGATTAAGTTTTACTCTTGTAGCATTGCCAACAAAACCAGTGCCTTTAGTAAGCCCTAAAGGAGTTAAAATTTCTGAAGCATACTTTTCTTGAAATTTTATTACAGCAGCTTTTGTGATTGGTCCAAAATAACCTGTAGCGCCGACATTTTCAGGATATGTAGGAGCGCCAATTTCTATCTTCAAAATCATTTGAAGATATTTTATTTCATCAGAAGTTTGCCCATAAGAAAGATTTTTCTGGAATTTAAAGCTAGCTGGAATATTCTCAGAAATCGTTTTAACTGCTGTGCCTGTAATTTGAGCAAGCTGAGCTTGAAGCTCAAAAACTTTCGCTTTTAATTCAGCAATTTTTGTCTGAAGTTCAGCAATAGTTAATGTTGATTGCTGTTTAGGTAATTGATTAGCTAAGTAATTTCCGCCAGCATAACTGCCGCTATGAGAAGTACTTCCTCCTTGTGATGAAATAGAGGTGCTTTTAGTATAAGTAATACTAAATTGAGTAGCTTCTTCATTGCCATTGCCAGCAAGATC
>CAYXLL010000082.1:0-1645 GCA_964465875.1 uncultured Candidatus Saccharibacteria bacterium | reverse complement strand
TTTGTTGTTTTGAGAAGATTGAGAAGAGCTTATTCTTTCTCTTAGATTGAGAAAAAATAGAGTAGACATAATTATTTAAGATCGTGCAATAATACTACGTGATTTATCTTGTTATTAAATTAACTCATCTTTAAAAATTTTCTTTAACATTTCTGGGTCTCCTCTACCTTTTAGTTCCGCCATTGCTTTACCAATCAAAAATTGCAAAGCATTTTCTTTGCCTTTTTTATAATCTTCTACTGGTTTTGGATTTTCAGACATAACTTTTTTAACAATTTCAATCATTCCTGCTTCATCAGAAATTTTCTTTAAACCTTCGCTTTCAATAATCTCTGATGGATCACGGCCAGTTTCAAGCATAATCTTTAAAACATCCTTAGCGGT
This sequence comes from uncultured Candidatus Saccharibacteria bacterium, assembly GCA_964465875.1. GTDB lineage: Bacteria > Patescibacteriota > Minisyncoccia > UBA6257 > UBA9933 > CAYXLL01. The sequence goes on along the minus strand of CAYXLL010000082.1, from coordinate 1,261 downwards.
TCTTGTTGAAATTTCTCCTTTATTAATAATATCAATTAATTCAGCAAAATTTTCTGGGGTAATTTTTAGCTCTTTAAAAGAAACTTTATTTTGGCTCATTAAACCAAAAAGATCGCTTGTTAGGTAATTATATAAAATAGTTTGTAATTTATAATTTGTAGTTTGCAGTTCCGAGACAGCTTCTTCAAAAAATTTTCCTGCCAAACGATCAGTAATTAAAATTTCAACTTGTTTTACCGATAATCCATATTCCTTCATAAATCTTCTACGTTTCTCTTCTGGTAATTCAGAAAGAGATCTTTTTAGTCCTTCTATGCCAAATTTAGTTAAATCTAGGGGTGGCAAATCTGGCTCTGGAAAATATCTATAATCATGAGCTTCTTCCTTTATTCTTTGACTTATTGTTATCTTTTTTACATCATCCCAACCTCTAGTTTCTTGAATAATTTTTTCTCCTTTTTCTAATAATTCTTCTTGCCTTTTAATTTCATAAGCAATTGATTCTTCTACTGCTCGGAAAGAATTTAAATTTTTAATTTCTACTTTTGTACTTAAAGACACGGATTTATACTGACTAGACGCGGATTTTTGCGAACCATAAGTTTGCCTATTTTGATCTATGTTTAGTTCGTATTGGTTTGCGATTTCGCAATCCGCGATTTCGCAAAGCGAAATATTCACCTCGCATCGCATTTCACCTTTCTCCATATCAGCACTTGATACATCTAAATATCTTAAAATTAATTGTAATTCTTTCACAAACGATAGTGCTTCTTCGGCACTTTCTATATCAGGCTCGGTAACCAATTCCATTAATGGCACTCCAGCACGATTAAAATCAACATAAGTAGCATTTGAATCTCCGTTTAAACTATGAATAAGCCGACCGGTGTCTTCTTCTAAATGAATACGACGAATTTTTATTCGCTTTGATTTTTGAACGTTTGATATTTTCGAATTTTTTTTATTATTAATATCTAAGTTATTGGTTGGTCCTAAATTAATATCTAAATAGCCGGAGAGACATAAAGGAGCGTCATATTGTGAAATTTGATATCCCTTTGGCAAATCGGGATAAAAATAATTTTTTCTATCAAACTTAGAAGATTGAGAAATTTGAGAATTAAGCGCTAAACCAACTTTTAAGACTGCTTCTACTGCTTCTTTATTAATCGTAGGCAATGCTCCTGGATGAGCCAAACAAACCGGACAAACATTAATATTAGGGTTTTTTTCTTCGGAATTATTAAGACAGCCACAA
>CAYXLL010000081.1:0-1727 GCA_964465875.1 uncultured Candidatus Saccharibacteria bacterium | reverse complement strand
CTAAAAACAATCTTCTTTTTATCTTTACCTTGTTTCACAATTTTTGTTTCTACTTTAGCGCCATCAACATAAGGAGTACCAATTTTTATTTCCTCGTTATCTACCACCAGTAGAACTTTATCAAAATTTAAATTAGCGCCTTCTGCGCTTTCAATTTTCTCAATTTTTATCTTTTGACCTTCAGAAACTTTATATTGCTTGCCTCCGGTCTCAATAATTGCAAATTTCATATTGTTTGTAACTTTAAGTTAATTTTAGTAGCTAATATAATCTATAATTATGGTTAATATCTATAGTAATAAGTTTAATTATTAGTTTTAGGTTATTAGTAAAATTAATCCTACACCTATAAACCTAACTAGCCGCGATGCCTTATAACCATTAACTAAACTTATTAGAAGTTTAACAAATCATCAAAAATCTGTCCAGCTACTTCATAAGAATGCTTCATTTTTGGTGCCGCTATTTTTTCAAATTCATTGCTTTGAATTTTTAAAGAAGTAAAAATCTGTTTTTTAACTTTTAAATTATTTTCATCTAGACTATCCTTTAGACCATCATTCTGAACAAGATTGCCGGCAAATTGTAATAATTCTTCTGGTTTTAAAGAAATTATAAATGTCGGCAAATCATTCAGTGATCCTCTTTTTATTCCATCTTTAATATAAAAACCATATTTAATCTGACTGCCATTTTTAATCTTGTCAATTACTTTCTCTGTTTTTTCTTTGATATTAGTTGTAGTATCAATTGCTGCTAAAGGTTGATGAGTTTCTGTATCAAAAATCACCTCGTCAATGCCATTAAAATAATCATCAAATTTTGATGTCCGTAAAGAAACTAAACGATTATTAGACCATAATTTATTAAAGCTTACTGTTTTTACGCCTTCAAGAAGCTCCCCTATGTTTTTATTTTCTTCTTTTGAAAATTTACTTTCTATTTTCTCTACCATTTTTTTATCAGCCGCAATCGTATGTTCCCCAAAAATATTCTTAAAATTTTCTATCTTAATTCTACAATTCTCATCAACCGGAAATCCTTTTTGATTCAAAGATTCAGAAACTTCTTTTAATGCAGGAAAAATTTTCGCTTCTAATTCCCCTGCTTCTTCATAAAGCATTTCTTTTTCGGCATTTTTTATTTCTTTCGATTCTCTCAGTTCTCTAAACATAAATCTTAAAGAATAGATGAATAAAAATTATCCAATAAAATTTTATCAATAATTATTTATTCATTTACAGTCAATTTTTCTTTGTAGTTAGCCTAGCTATAATGTTCCTAACTTTGACCTTTCCATAATCTCTTGTTCTACAATTTCTTTTGGCCTTCCGTATTTTAAAGCTGACAACTCTTTCAATGGTTTAATTATATCATAATTTCCTTTTTTTGGCAAAAGAGTTTCAATTCGAAAAGGTGTAGAAATTTTATTATTTATCATCATTTTTATAATGGCATTGAAATTATCTAAATTGACAAGGTCATGTTTGGAAAATTCTGGCATAAATTGTTTTTCCAAAAATTCAGCATCATCGGCACCAATTCTAAAAGCCGCAATTGTCCCAATATTCCCAATAACTGCATTTTTAATTTCTTCTCGCAGCTGAGGAATATATTGATGGGCTAAAATTAAATTTAAGCGATATTTTCTAGCTTCTGATAAAATAGTTACAATGCTATCAGTAGTAAAGTTTTGGAATTCATCAATATAAAGATAAAAATCTTTT
>CAYXLL010000080.1:0-1742 GCA_964465875.1 uncultured Candidatus Saccharibacteria bacterium | reverse complement strand
AGCAGAATAAAAGCTACTGATGGATGACTTTCTAAATATTGTTGATCTAATAATTGATCCATTTAATTTATTTTAATTATTTTATTTTTTGATCTAAAACCAGAAATAATTTTTATATTCGAAGTTTTAAAATATTCTGATAATAATTTTATAATTGCTAAATTCGCTTTATTATTTACTGGTTGTTCTTTGATAAAAATAATGAAATTATTATCAGCGACCTTTTCAATTTTTTCTTTTTTAGACTGTGGTTTAACTTTAATAAAAATTTTCATTTTATATTTTTCCTTTTTTAATATCTTGCCTTATTCTCTCAATCATTGAATTAAAATAATATAAATTATGAAAAGTTAAAAGTTTCATCCCAGTAATTTCTTTAGCACGAAAAAGATGACTAATATAACTTCTTGAATAATTTTGACAAACAAAACATTGACAATTTTTATCAAGAGGTTTTTTATCTTTTAAAAATTTTGATTTATTCATATCAAGCTTACCAGTTGAAACAAAGGCAATGCCGCGTCTTGCATAATGAGTTGGAGCAATACAATCAAAAGTATCAACACCAGATTTTATAATTTTCAAAATATCATTGGGGTGGCCGATGCCTAATAAATGGCGAGGTTTTTCTGGCGGTAATTCTTCAACAACCCAATTTATCATTTCTGTCATTTTGTTTTTATCATCACCAAATTCTCCGCCGATACCAAAGCCATCAAAATTTAAAGAACTAATAAATTTTGCGCTTTGCTTTCTTAGATCTTTAAATCTTCCGCCCTGAACGATCCCGAAAAGTGATTGCTGACTATTAACTGATGACTTATGGCTAAAATCTTTTAGACACTGAATTGCCCATCGATGAGTTCGTTCTAAAGATTTTTTTGTATATTCATAACTGGCAGTTGGCGAAGTGCATTCATCGAAAGCAAAAATAATATCAGCTCCTAAATCTTCTTGAATTTTAATAGATTCTTTTGGTCCTAAAAATATTTGCTTGCCGTCAATTGGCGATCTGAATAAAACTCCATCGCTGGTAATTTTAATATTTTTTGAATTATTATTCGTATTATTCAGATTATTCAAATACATTTGCAGTTTCGGTTCATTATTTTTCATAATTTTTCCTACTTTTAAATCTTTTCCAACTCCTAAACTAAAAACTTGAAATCCACCAGAATCAGTCATTAGAGGTTTCTGCCAATTCATAAATTTATGAAGACCGCCAGATAATTTTATTACCTTTTCACCTGGCTTTAAATGAAGATGGAAAGTATTACAAATTAAAATTTGCGTTTTAGTTTGTAAGACTTCTTCGCTATTTAACGTTTTAACTACTGCTTGAGTTGCTACTGGCACTAAAGTTGGCGTTTCAACTTTTCCATGCGAAGTTTCTAAAACACCAAGCCTTGCTTTGCTACGAAAAGATTGTTTAAGAACTTTAAATTTATTCATCGCCAGTAAGAAAATCTTGAAATTTTTCTAAAAAAGTTTTCGGCGTTTCTTTATAAACACCAACTGCTTTCTGAATTTCTTCTAAATGATTTTTTGCTTCTTCTTCTCCACGAGCAATAATTTCTTTTGCGCAATAAAACTCTAAAGTATCATAATTAAATACCGCTGGTCGTAGAATAAAATCAGCATATTTAAGTTTTTGCTTAGCCACTTGATACGCTAAACTTTCTAATACTCCTGAAATAATTGAAATAGCTTTTCTTGGGTTAATCGAATTTTCTATAAAATTT
>CAYXLL010000079.1:0-1795 GCA_964465875.1 uncultured Candidatus Saccharibacteria bacterium | reverse complement strand
GCACAAGTTCAACTTATTAAAAGCGATGTTGAATCAAATTAATAATCAAAAGACATCAAAAAAATTATTGTAAATAGAAATAAAACTTATATAGATTATTTTAAAAGGAGAAAAATTCTTCTTATGGGTCTTGGAATTTTAGGTCGAGGCGTTGGAGTCGCTGAATTTTTGGCTGATTGCGGGGCAAAATTAACTATTACAGATTTAAAATCTGCTAAAGAACTTAGGCTATCTCTTAAAAGATTAAAAAAATTCAAAAATATAAAATTTGTTTTAGGTAGGCATAAATTAGAAGATTTTCGCGGACAAGATTTAATTATAAAAGCCGCCGGCGTGCCAATTGATTCTATTTTCATTAAAGAAGCGCGAAAAAATAAAATTCCTGTAGAAATGGATGCTTCTTTATTTGCGCGATTGGCTAAAGGCGTAAAAATTATTGGCATAACTGGTACAAGAGGGAAAAGTACAACTACACATTTACTTTACAAAATTATTAAAAATTCCGGAAAAAGAGTTTTTCTTGGAGGGAACGTAAAAGGCGTTGCAACTCTACCTTTGTTAAAAAAAATTAAAGATGGCGATATTGTTATTTTAGAATTAGATTCTTGGCAATTGGAGGGATTTGGAGAATCAAAAATAAGCCCGCATATTGCGATTTTTACAACATTTTTTCCTGATCATTTAAATTATTACAAAGGAGATATGGATAGATATTTTCAAGCTAAAGCTAATATTTATAAATATCAAAATAAAAATGATTTATTATTTGTCAGTAATCAGGTTGCAAAAATTATAAAAGAAAAAGACAAATCAAACATTAAAAGTAAATTAATAATAGTGAAGAAAAATATTATTCCTAAAAATTGGAAAATAAATATTTTAGGAGAACATAATTTAGAAAATATTGCTTTAGCGGTTGCAGTTGCAAGAACTTTAGGTGTTAAAGAAAAAATAATTAAAAAGAGCGTAGAAAAATTTAATGGTGTTTTTGGACGATTAGAATTGATAAGAAATTTAAGAGGAATTAAATTTTATAACGATACTACAGCAACTAGTCCTGAAGCAACCATTGCGGCAGTTAAATCTTTTAAAAAATACAAAAATAAAATAATTTTAATCGGCGGAGGAGCTGATAAAAATTTAGATTATAAAGATTATGCAAAAGAAGTATCTAAATATGTAAAATTTTTAATTTTATTTGACGGAGAAGCAAGTGAAAAAATTATAAAATTATTAGGTAAAAATAAAAAAAATATTTGTAAAGTTAAAAGCATGAAAGAAGCTTTAAATATTGCTATGAAATACGCAAGAAAAGGGGATATAATTTTACTTTCTCCAGGCGCTGCTAGTTTTGGAATTTTTAAAAATGAATTTGACAGAGGAGAAAAATTTGTTAGGCTTGTTAAAAAATTAAAATAAATAATGGAAATTAATTTTGATAAAATTAAAAAAGTTCATTTTATAGGCATTGGAGGAATAGGAGTGTCGGCTGTTGCTCGAATTATGTTAGCGTGGGGCAAAGAGGTTAGTGGTTCTGATAGAGCAAAAAGCGAGATAATAGATGAACTTGCTAAATTAGGAGCTAAAATTTTTTTTGAACATAACGAAGCTAATGTTGAAGATGGTGTTGATCTTGTAGTTTATACAATTGCTGTAAATAAAGATAATCCAGAGTTAAATAAGGCGATAAAATTAGGAATTGAAACTTTATCTTATCCCGAAATTCTTGGAGTAATCTCTCAGAAAAAATATACTATAGCAATTTCTGGAACCCATGGGAAAACAACAACAACCG
>CAYXLL010000078.1:0-1840 GCA_964465875.1 uncultured Candidatus Saccharibacteria bacterium | reverse complement strand
AAAATAGAAGGCGCTGTTTTAACCGCCGGAGATAGCGTTTCTAATTTTATTATTAAAGCAATTAAAAACGGAATAAATGTTGGAGAGATTATTGTTAATGATATAAAAAACATGGCGATCTCGATTGGTAATAATGTAAAAGATTTTTTCAGCAGTATTTTCCATAAAAAAGATGAATTTAAATTAGCACAAGTTGTTGATTTAGACCGAGATCAACAAAATCAGAATGAAGAAGAAAATAATGGAAATAATGTTTTTTCAGAATCTCCAGAAACAGTTCTAAACGAAAATGAAAATCAGCCGTCTGCTAGTTCAACCATAGAAGAGCCGATAAAAGAAGAAACCAAAAAACCAGAACTAAAATTTTGTTCTTTTAATGCTTCGCAGATGCCGACTCATAATGGATTGATTATTAACGAAGTTGCTTGGATGGGTACTACTATTAGCGCTAACGATGAGTGGATTGAACTTAAAAATATTTCTGATAAAAATATAGATGTTACAAATTGGCAAATTATTGATAAAGGAGAACAAATAAAAATAAACTTATCTTCTATCAAGGGAAGTAAAATTATTAAACCAGGGCAATTTATTTTATTAGAAAGAACAAATGATAGTTCAGTGCCGAGCGTTCCAGCTGATCTTATTTATACCGGAGGTCTTTCAAACTCTAAAGAAGGATTGCGGCTTTTTGATAGTCATTGTAATCTAGTTGATGAAGCTTTTGCTAATCCTAATTGGCCGGCTGGCGATAATACTTCTAAAAGAACAATGGAAAGAAAAAGCGATTTGAGTTGGCAGACATCGGTTTTTATTGGCGGTACACCTAAAGCAAATAATAGCGCCGGTTATGTGCCTACAAATAACCAAAATGCAACCTCTAGCAAATCTTCCGGCAGCAGTAAAGCATCGCCACAATTTTATCCAGTTGTTATTAATGAAATAATGTATAATCCTCTTGGTAGCGACGAAGGACGAGAGTGGATAGAAATTTTTAATAGTGGAGACAGTCTTGTTGATCTAACAAATTGGAAATTTTATGAAAATCAAACAAATCATACTTTAACTGCTATTCAAGGCTCGATGATTTTAGCTGCTGGTGATTATGCTGTTATTGTTAACAGTTCTGATAAAAATAAATTTTTAACTGATTATCCTAATTATAACGGAACTCTTCTAAAGAGTTCTTTTTCTTTAAACAATAGCGGAGAATCGATTGCTATTAAAAATGGAGATTTATTAATTGATGAAGTAAGTTATTCTTTAAGTCTTGGCGCTGATGGCGATGGTAACTCTTTGCAAAAAATAAATAATAAGTGGTTAGCTGGTTTACCAACGCCAGGTAGAGCAAATCAAATTATGGCTTTTGGTGGTCAAGGTGGTTCTTCGGATTTACCTTCAACGGAAAATACAATTTCAACCTCAACAGAGATTAAAGGCGACATTCAAGAAACTAGTCATGTTGTTATTAGCGAGATTATGGTTGGCGGCGGCACTGGTCGTTCATATGATGAATTTATTGAACTTTATAATCCTACTAATAGCACGACTTCTCTCTCCGGATATTCAATTCAGTATTTAAGTGGCGTTGCTACTTCAACGGATAAAATCAGGGATAATCATACTATGAGCAATTTTGAAAATAATGCCCAAATTAGTCCTTATGGTTTTTTTCTTCTAGTTAATAGAGCAGCTACTTCTACTTTATCGTCGAAGGCGGATATGATCTATAGCAGTAGCACTTTTTCTTTATCAGGAATATCAACCGGGGCTAGTATTTTTCTTGTTAATGCCACAACGTCTATTTCTGATATTAATGATCCAAGAATTATTGATAGTT
>CAYXLL010000077.1:0-1871 GCA_964465875.1 uncultured Candidatus Saccharibacteria bacterium | reverse complement strand
TTTTTTAAATAATCTGGGATTTCTTCAAAAGAAACTATTGTTCTTTTTTCTTCGCCGTGGATTTCATAAAGTAAGACAGTCCCCGTGCGATCAAAAATTTTTGTAGATTCATGGAACTCTCTATTTGTTAAAAGCTCAGGATTAGGCAAATCTTTAGCAATTTTTGCAATAGCAAAAAGAGCTATCACCACTAAAATCAGGCCGATAAAAATTAAAATTCCGATGATTTTTAAAAATAAAAGACCTTTTCTTTTCATTATTTTTTTATTTTAAAGTTTTTATTGTTATTTTTTTGATAAAGCCGACAAATTGCAGTCAAAGCAACGGCTAAGGCGTCACTTGTGTCATCAAGGCCATTAAAATTTTTAAGACCTAAGATTTCCATTACTCTTTTTGAAACTTCTTCTTTATCCGCTAAACCATAGCCAGTGATGCTTTGTTTGATTTCAAGTGGTGTATAAAAAATTGGCTCGATTTTAAAATGAGCTGAAACTAAGCTTAATACCCCGACTGCCTGGGCTACCTCAAAGGCAGTTTTTTTATTTTTAAAGAAGAAGATTCTTTCAAGCGCAAGAATATCAGGGGAAAAATCTTCTAATATTTTTTTAGTGTTTTTAGCTAAAGAGAGAAGACGGCCTGAAGTATTTTCAGCTGTAGTAGTAAAAATTCCACAATCAAGTAATTTGAGATTTTGAGGAGTTTTTTTGATGAGGCCGTAGCCAACTCTTGTTGTTCCGGGGTCAATTCCTAAAATAAGCATAGAAGTAATTTATTTAAAATTCAAAACTCAAAATCCAAAATTATACTAATGATACATGATGCGTGATATTATATATGGAATATTTAACTTTTGACTTTAATTTTTGACTTTTGAGCCTTTTTTATTTTAAAGATTAGTATTGCTATATACTTTCTGGACATCATCTTGTTCTTCTAGTTCTTCTATTAATTGTTTTGCTTTTTCTAGGTCTTCTGGTTGAAGCGGCTGAGAAAATTTTATTTGCCAGCCATCTGGTGTTTTTTCGAAAGCCCAAAGAACGCTGCCGGGCGTAGCGATTTTAGCATTAAAATCATTTAAGATTTTTTTAATTTCAGCCAGCGTTCGGTTTTTATTATCAGAAATTGCTTCTATTAAAAGTGCGCAACCGCCTGGACCATAAGCTTCAATAATTAATTCTTCAAGGCTTGCTGCTTCTTTCGCTCTTTTTATAGCTCTTTCGATATTTTCTTGCGGCACTTTATTTTCTTTAGCTTTTTCAATAGCGGTGCGTAAACGTGGGTTAAACTCTGGATTAGGCTCTTCTTTGGCGGCAATAGAAACAGCACTTAAAAGCTTTGAAAAAAGCTTGCCGCGTTTTTGATCAACAACTTCTTTTTTGTGTTTTATTCCAGCCCAATGAGAGTGCCCAGACATAAATTTAATTAATTATTTTTAATTTATTGTAGTTTACACCCTTTAAATAACAATTTCAAGATATATCACGCATTACGGATTATAAGATTGAAAGATTATTGCTTGTATTGTTACGTAACATGTTACGTAACAAGTTATGTAATATAACTTAAGTAATAACTTAAGTAATTACTTAAGCATAAACCTGAATAATAAAATCTAAATCTTTTTTACTTTTAACTTTTGAATTTTGAATTTGTAAATATGTAGTTATGGTTTTAGATTATTAATAAAATTGACCCTACAATCATAGACCTAACTAGCCGCGATGCCTTATAACCATTAACTATTAGAATCTAGGATTTGTATAATATATGTTGTATAATGTTATAATACAATATTGCATAATGCATAAATAATATATGTAGTAAACTTAAAATATTATGTTTAATCTGTATTTTCTCAATCTAAGAGAAAG
>CAYXLL010000076.1:0-1963 GCA_964465875.1 uncultured Candidatus Saccharibacteria bacterium | reverse complement strand
TGCTGTTTTAGGAGCAAGGCTTCCGATTAAAGAACCTCTGGCAAATATGATTATCGATATCGGAGGCGGTACAACAGAAATTGCTGTAGTATCTTTAGATGGTATTGTTACAGCAAAAAGCTTAAAAATTGCCGGAGATAAATTTAATGAAGATATTATTAGATTTATTCGAGATGAATTTAAATTAATAATTGGTGAACCAACAGCTGAAGAATTGAAAATTAATATTGGATCAGCCCTTCCTTTAGATGAAAAATTGGAGATGGCAATTCGAGGCAGAGATCTACCAAGTGGATTGCCAAAAGAAATAATGATTAAAAACAATCAAATAAGAACAGCGATCGATGATTCAATTTCTTCTATAATCGAAGCTGTTAAAGAAACAATTGAACAAACTCCTCCTGAATTAGTAGGGGATATTTTAAAGCAGGGGATTCATCTTTGCGGCGGTGGAAGTTTGCTAAAAGGACTTGATCAAAGAATTGAAAAAGAAATTGGCGTACCAGTAAGTGTCGTGGAGGATCCTTTGACATGCGTCGTAAGAGGAACAGGAGTTATCGCTGAAAATTTTTCGCTTTATCTTAAAAATTTTTCCTCTCCTTTAAAGCCGATAGATATTAAATTATAATACTTGCGAAAGTACAAAATTTTACAAAAATACGAAAATTTTTTAGTTGAAAAATTTTTATTATTAAGCGCTGGTTTAAACTTATATATTTTTTCTCATTTTTTCGTAGTTTAGTATATTTTTGTATTTTCGTAATTCTTTCGCATGCCAAAGTCTAAAGAGATCCACTTAGAAGAAGCAGTTTTAGATGATTTCGCAAAAGATTTAGATTTAATTGAATTGCCTCTTTCAAGGCGAGCCTTTCAATTAGTTAAAATATTAGTTTCTATTGGAGTTTTAATAATAGCAGGAAGAATTATTTTTTTAGGCGTTATAAAAGACAATTTTTACAAAAATCAAGCGTTACTTAACGCTGCTGAACAAACAGTATTGTCTGCTCCTCGAGGAATTATTTTTGATAAATTCGATCAACCATTAGTTTCTAATTCTTCAACGTCACATTTAATTTTAAAATTAGTTAATTTTATGAAAAACAAAGAAGAAGAAGAAAAAACAATTAAAGTACTTAAAGAAGATTTAAATTTTAGCGACTTTGACATTGAAGAATTATTTAATAAAATTAAAGATATTAACCTTGAAAAACAAAATTCTATTATAATTAAAGAAATATCGCCAGAGGAAGTATTGGCAATAAAAAAACTTAATCTAAATTCTCTTGAAGTTAAAGAAGATTTTAAAAGAGTTTATTCTGAACCAGAAATTTTTTCTCATGTAGTGGGTTATACTGGTTTTGTAACTGAAAACGACAGAGAAAAAGATTCATCTCTAACATTTGATGATATCATTGGTAAAAGTGGTCTTGAGGCTTATTATAATAATTCCTTAAAAGGAAAAAGTGGCTTAATCATTGGCTACCGCAATGCTAAAGGAGAAATTCTTGAGAAAAAACAAGTTAGCGATCCTCAGCCAGGAAAAGATCTTCATTCAACTATTGATGCCGAATTTCAATCTTATTTCTATCGTCGATTGCAAGAAGGATTAAATAGTTTAGGTAAAAAAAGTGGAGTAGGGATCGCTCTTAATCCTCGAAACGGTGAAGTTGTGTCGTTGATTAATATTCCTAGTTTTAATAGCAACAAAATCACTCCTGAATCTTTAACAGATCCTTCGAAGCCATTTTTTAATCGAGCAATTAGTGGTGTCTATGCACCTGGGTCTACTATTAAACCTTTAGTTGCAATCGCTGCCTTAAAAGAAAAAATTATTGATCCTTCAAAAAAAATTTTATCTACCGGCTACATCGAAATTCCCAATCCTTATTATCCAGATAAGCCGAGCCGCTTTGTTGACTGGAAACCAAACGGCTGGGTAGATCTCTATTCTGCTATCGCTCGT
>CAYXLL010000075.1:0-1980 GCA_964465875.1 uncultured Candidatus Saccharibacteria bacterium | reverse complement strand
TTTTTAAATTTTTGATCGTCGTAGAAATAATAAATCGATCCCAAAATAATGAAAATTAATAAGCCTGCAAGCCAAAAATTCTTCTTATCTTTTTTAAAAAATCCTAAAAATAAAAAAATCGCTCCGGCTAATAAAGAAGCGACGATAATAAGTAAAATATTTAAGTTTAAACTTGCTAAAAGAATGCCGATAAGAAAAAATAAAACGCTGAAGAAAAAAATATCATATAACTGCATTGAAATAATAAATTAAATTAAAATACAAAAAATCAAGTTCATGCATTATGAATTACGAATTGCAAAATTACAAGATTAAAAGATTATTATGTGAATCATGAATCACACAACACACATTATATACTGTGTTTTAAGATTGAATCATTGAAAATTTGTAAAATTTCTTGAGCATAAGCGAAAATTAAATTGATTGAAAATTGAAAATTTATTACATCATTTGGATTTTGTTATTTAGATTTTTTAAGTTTTAGTTATTGCTTAAAATAATTTAAGCAATTAGAATAATTTGGTCCTACTCTTTGCCATTAACCATTAACTATTTGCTCTTTGCTCTGCGTTCTTTGTAATTCATATTACATAGTACATGACAAATGAAATTGACTTTTGAGTTCTAAATTTTGAATTTTGTTACTATACTCTTCTTTCATATTCTCCTGTTTCTGTATTTACTCTCACAATGTCTCCTTCTTTAATAAATAAAGGAACATTAATTTTCGCTCCGCTTTCAAGAATAACTGCCTTCGTTCCTCCGCTAGCAGTATTTCCTTTTACAGTTGGTGGCGCCTCAATAACTTTATAATCAGCTTTAATTGGCAATTCGATGCCAATAATTTTATCTTGAAATTTTATCGCTGATACCTCTAGGTTAGGTTTTAAAAAATCTGCGCTATTTTCTAATTCATCTCTTTTAAAAGAGAAACGATTTTTTGGGTTATCAATTTCAGTAAACCAAAAAACATCACGATTTTCATATAAAAATCGGGTTTTTATTTTTTCTACTTCTGCCTCCTCAAATTCATCTGATGGTTTAAAAGTTTTTTCTAAAACTTGACCGGTTTTCAAGTTTTTGACTTTTGCTGAAACACTTGCTCCTCCTCGACCTAAATGTTGATGTTTAACTGACATAACAACAAAAGGATTGCCATCAATGATAATTATTATTCCATTTTTAAGATCGTTTATAGAAAGCACTTTAGTTATATGTTTTATGATGAAGACTGTGATGATTGCGACGATGAATTTTCTTCAGGCTTTTTTTCTGAATTTAATTTATCAAGCGTTTCTTCAATTACATCTTTTAACTCTTCAATATTAACTTCTTTTCTAGGTTTAGAAATCAGATGCTTTTTTTGTTCATTTAACTCTTCTCTTTTTAAAACTTTTTCAAGTGGCTGTTCGTTTCTCCTATTTGCTCTTTCTTCAACCGTCTCACCTGTTGCCTGAAATTCAGCATTAATTTTTTCTTCAACTTTCGCTCGAGGAGTAGCATATCGAGTCCGTGTATTTTCTATTATTACGTCTTTAAAAGATTGAGTTGGCTTTTCAAAAGGCGGCAATGTCCTTGCTGAAAAAGCCCTAGAAGCAACTCCATCAATCATTAATTTAATATAAATTTGATATTTTGCCAAATTAACTAAATCATTAGCGTTAAATTCTGGAGCAAATTCTTTTTCAAAAATTTCGGCATCTTCAGCACCAATTCTAAAACAAACTATCGTACCAACATTACCAAAAATCGCTGACATCACTTGTTCATTTAATTGACCTAAATATTGATGGGCTAAAATTAAATTAAGTTTATATTTTCTCGCCTCAGATAAAATATTCGCAAATGATTCAGTAGAAAAATTCTGAAATTCATCAACATAAAGATAAAAATCTCTTCTTTGCTCCTGAGGAAGATCAGTTCGACTCATCGCTGCTAATTGAATTTTAGTAATCATCATTGCTCCTAAAAGCGCTG
>CAYXLL010000074.1:0-2028 GCA_964465875.1 uncultured Candidatus Saccharibacteria bacterium | reverse complement strand
TATTTTTTCCGATAAAATTTGTCCCGTCTGTCAAGGAAAGCGGCTTAAATCTTCTTCTCTCTCTGTTAAAATCAAAAATAAAAATATTTGGGAAATTACTTGTTTGACAATTGAAGAAGCTTATGAATTTTTTCTAGATTTAGAAGATCGTTTAACAGAAAAGGAAAAAATTATTGCCTTAAATCTTATAGAAGAAATTATCAGCCGTTTAGAATTTTTATTAGAGGTAGGGCTTAATTATATTTCTCTTGATAGAGAATCTTCAACTTTATCTGGCGGAGAAGCGCAAAGAATTAGATTAGCCAGCCAAATTGGCACAAAACTTTCAGGCACTCTTTATGTTCTTGATGAACCAACAATTGGGCTGCACGAACGAGATACTGAAAAATTAATTAAAACTTTAAAAAACTTAAGAGATTTAAATAATACCGTTATTGTGGTAGAGCACGATGAAAAAACCATTAATGAATCTGACTTTTTAGTAGATTTAGGGCCAGGAGCAGGAATTAATGGTGGAGAAATTGTTGTAAGTGGTGAAACAAAAAAATTGATAAAAGACAAAAAATATAAATCGTTGACATTAGATTATTTACGTAAAGAAAAAAAAATCGAAACTCCAATTTGGCGGACAAAAAAAACAGAATTAATAAAAATTATCGGAGCGCGTTTAAATAATTTAAAAAATATCAACGTAGAAATTCCTTTAAGAAAATTAATAGGAATCACGGGGGTTTCTGGAAGCGGCAAATCAAGTTTAATAGAAGTTCTTCATAAAAATGCAATTAAGCTTTTATATCATTTTAACGAACCACTAGAAGATGTTTCTAAAATTTTAGGTATTGAATATATAAGAAGAATTATTGAAGTTGATCAATCTCCTATTGGGCGAACACCACGCTCAAACCCAGCCACCTATACTGGAGTTTTTGCGCCTATTAGAGATTTTTTTGCTTCACTTGAAGAAGCAAGAATAAGAGGATACACTAAAAGCCGCTTTTCTTTTAATGTTAAAGGTGGAAGATGTGAGGCTTGCGAAGGAGCTGGTTATCATTTAGTTGAAATGCATTTTTTGCCACCAATTTTAGTCAAATGCGAGGTTTGTAAAGGAAAAAGATTTAACCGAGAAACGTTAGAAGTAAAACATAAAGGAAAAAATATCGCTGATGTCTTAGATTTAACCGTTGAAGAAGCAATAGATTTTTTTGAAGATATTTATTCTATTAGTGAAAAATTAAAAGTTTTAAATGATATCGGCTTAGGTTATATTAAACTTGGACAGAGTGCAACCACTTTATCAGGAGGTGAAGCACAAAGAATAAAACTGGCTAAAGAACTTTCTAACTCTTCAACAAAAACGATTTACCTTTTAGACGAACCAACAACAGGACTTCATTATTATGATATTGAACTTTTAATAAAAATTTTACAGAAATTAGTAGAACGTCAAAATACCGTGATCGTTATTGAACATAACCTTCACTTAATTAAAAATTGTGATTTTATAATTGATTTGGGGCTAGAAGGAGGAGAAAAAGGCGGTAAAGTTATAGCTACTGGCACCCCGCTTCAAATTAGTCAAAATAAAAACTCTTATACTGGTAAATTTCTTAAACAAATATTGGGTTAATTTTCAACCTATAATCTTCTATTAAAAAATTCAAGAATTCATATTATTTTATTTCTAATTTTGTTACATAACAATACATAAATAATTACATATGTTGTTACTTATGTAACAATTTTTAAGTTTTTATCTAATTTAATGACTAAATATCTAAATTTCTAAAACCTTTATATATTACTGTATTTTTAGTTATTTTACCATTAGATATTATAAATTATTTAGGTTAATTAGAAATTAGAAGAATTTAATTAAGAATTTTGAATTTGATTTGGCATTTGATGTTTAGATTTTGGTTGTATAATGTTATAATACATAATATCTGTAGTAAACTTAAAATATTATGTTTAATCTGTATTTTCTCAATCTAAGAGAAAGAATAAGCTCTTCTCAATCTTCTCAAAACA
>CAYXLL010000073.1:0-2096 GCA_964465875.1 uncultured Candidatus Saccharibacteria bacterium | reverse complement strand
TTTTCGTCTGTTAAAGAAAGCTTGAACTCTTTAAAATTAACAGTAATTACATAATTATTTTCTTCTGCTTTGCTGATTTTTCCGAAGAAAAAACTTATTAAACAAATACTTACTAAAAAATAAATTTTAAAAGATCTCATTTTTTCCTCCTTTTATTTTTATTTCCTTTTCTGTGATAAAAACAAATTTTACGTCCTTTGTCAAGCTTGCATAAAACTAATAAATTTAGTAAAATTAAAAAGATATCTTACCCCCAGAAGGCAAATTGGCGGGTGTTTGTGCATTAATTTTAAAACATACTGTTGTCATAATTACAAAACGATAATTCAAAATTGAAATTTATTTATGTTTAAACTTGTTTCAAAATTCAAACCAGCTGGAGATCAGCCAAAAGCAATAAAAAAGTTGATTAAAGGATTAGAAAAAAATTTTCGCTTTCAAACGCTTTTAGGCGTTACTGGCTCAGGAAAAACTTTCACAATGGCAAATGTTATAGCGGCTTTTGATAAACCAGTATTAGTTATCTCTCCTAATAAAGCTTTAGCAGCTCAACTTTACCGAGAATATAAGACTTTTTTCCCTCATAATGCAGTTTGCTATTTTGTCTCTTATTATGATTATTATCAACCAGAAGCATATCTTCCTATTACTGACACTTATATTGCTAAAGAAGCAGTGATAAATGAAGAAATTGAAAAATTAAGACACGTGGCAACTTCTGCTTTAATGACAAGAAGAGATGTTATTGTTGTTGCTTCAGTTTCTTGTATTTATAATTTAGGAGTGCCTTTAAATTATTTTAAAGCAGCTATTCATCTTGAAGTTAGCCAATTAATTACCAGAAATGATTTAATTCGACAGTTAATAAAAATTCATTTTCAGAGGACAAATTTAGATATAAAACGAGGTTATTTTCGAGTTCGAGGTGATACTATTGAATTATCTCCTGCTTCAGGAGAATTAATTTATCGAATAGAATTAGATGAACAAAAAATAAAATCACTTGAAGTTATTGATGAAATTACAAGGAAAACTAAGTATTTATTAAAAGAACTTGTCATTTTTCCGCCGAAACATTTTATTACAACTGAGCCAGAAAGAGAAAAAGCGATTAAAGATATTGAAAACGAATTAAAGGAAAGAGTGAAATTTTTTGAGAAAAAAGGATTATGGCTAGAAGCCGAAAGATTAATTAAAAGAACAAAAAGCGACATTATGATGATTAAAACTTTGGGTTATTGTCATGGCATTGAAAATTATTCCCGCCATTTAAACGGAAAATTGCCTGGCGAACCGCCAGACACTCTTCTTTCTTATTTTCCCTTCAAAAATAACGAACCTAATTTTATAACTATTATTGATGAATCTCATGTTGCCATCCCTCAAATTAGAGGAATGTATGAAGGCGATAAAGCTAGAAAAGAAGTTTTAATTGAACATGGTTTTAGATTGCCAAGCGCTCTTGATAATCGGCCATTAAAATTTAATGAATTTCTTCAAAGAATTGGGCAAACTATTTTTACTTCCGCTACTCCAGGAGAATATGAACTTAAAAATTCTTCTCAGGTAATTGAACAAATTATAAGGCCTACCTATCTTGTTGATCCAGAAATTGAGATAAGACCAGCTAATACAGAAATCCAAGATGTTATTGAAGAAATTAAAAAAATTACTGCTAAAGGAGAAAGAGTTTTAATTAATACCTTGACAAAAAGAACAGCTGAAGAATTAACTAATTATCTTAAGCAAAAAAATATCAAAACTAATTATATGCATGCTGAAACAAAAACTTTGGAAAGAGCAAGTATTTTAACTAGCTTTCGTAAAGGAAAATTTGATGTTTTAGTGGGAGTAAATCTTCTTCGTGAAGGTCTAGATTTGCCAGAAGTAAGTTTAGTGGCAATTTTAGACGCTGATCGAGAAGGATTTTTAAGAAGCGAAACTTCGCTTATTCAATTAATGGGAAGAGCGTCGCGCAATGTTCGTGGTAAAATTATTTTGTATGCCGACACAGAAACTAATTCAATGAAAAATGCAATAAAAGAAGCGCAACGAAGAAGAAAAATTCAATTAGAATATAATAAAAAACATAAAGT
>CAYXLL010000072.1:0-2132 GCA_964465875.1 uncultured Candidatus Saccharibacteria bacterium | reverse complement strand
TGTGCTGGGGGTAGGATTCGAACCTACGTAGCCATGAAGGCGCGAGTTTTACAGACTCGTGCATTTAACCACTCTGCCACCCCAGCCTAGAGATTTAACTATTTTTTCTATCTTCAACTTCTTTTGAAAAATCTTGATCTTTTATCATTTCATCAGATAAATCGTGAGCTTCCTTATCTTCTCCCTCAATCTTGTCTTCCTTATCAATAATATCTTCATCTTTTTTTGTAATAATTGCTTGTAATAAATCTGGTTTTTTATTATTTGATTTATTTACTGATTTAATTTTATTAAGATGATTAAGCAAAAAATTATCTATCTTTAATATACGAACTCTTAGTCGCCTTAAAAATTTTTCTAAAAAATTATTTAAAGCTATATCTATTTTTCTAATAGGAATTTTAGAAAACCAGTGATCAACCTTAGTTTTCTTTTCTTGTTCTATTTGATCATTAATCCTAGGAGCTCCTTGGGCAACTAAATAAACCATACCACCAAATCCAATCATAAGACAAATTTGAAGAATAAAATTATACATGATCCTCTCTACGAATTGCTAATACGATACAAATATACAAATCAGTTTTTGTAATTTGTATATTTGTAGTTTATTTGTATTTTGTAGACCTTCAAAGTTCGTATCGGCAGAAACGTTCGACGCGAATATTTTCCCCAGTTTTAGCAATATATTGTTTTATAAGATCTTCGATTGTTTGACTTTCATCTTTAATTGATGGCTGTTTTAATAATTCTTCCACATTTTCTGGGTTCATCGCTGCAATTTGCATTGCTAAATTATGAGCTAATTCTTTAAATAATTCATTTCTAGCAACAAAATCAGTCTCGCAACGAAGCTCTAATAAAACTCCTACCCTTCCATTGTGAATATATGATTCAAGCAAGCCTGCGCCAGTAGCTCTTTCTGATTTTTGATTTGCTTTAATTAATCCTTTTTCATAAAGAATTTTTTTTGCTTTTTCAAGATCTCCTCCAGCTTCTTCTAGGGCTTTTTTACAATCCATTACTCCTGCATTAGTTTCTTCTCTTAATTTTTGAATTTGTTCTTTCATAAAATGATTTTAAAAAATATCAATTAGATTAAAATATTAAGATCATCTTTTAATCTCGAAATCTTCTAGGATTTTAATCTTTCAATTAAAGCATTAATCATCCAATCAATACTCACTTTAGCATGATCATTGGCAGGAATAGGATAAGAAATAAAAGTCGGATCATCATCGCTATCAAGAATGGCTACTATAGGAATACCACATCTGTTTGCTTCTCTGACTGCTGTTCTATGACCTTTAATAGAAGGATCAATCATAAAAATAATATCTGGTTTTTTAGTTAAATTTTCTAAGCCACCAAATAATTCATTCATTTTTTGAATATTTTTACTAATTTTCAATCTTTCTTTTTTAGTATATTTTTCAAATTCTCCATTCTCAAAATCTGCTTTTAATTTTTTAAAATATTCAATTCTTCCTGAAATAATTTTAAAATTGGTTAAAAGTCCGCCTATCCATCGGCCTTGAACATAAGAAAAATTAAACTCTTTAGTAAATTTTGCAACAGATTCTTCAGCTGATGGCTGAGTAGCCACTACTAAAACAGCCGCCTTTTCTTTTATCTTTTCTTTTAAAAAAGTTACTGCTTCTTCTAATTTTTGAAGCGTTAAATTTAAATTAATAATTTCAATACCATTACGGGTCGCAAAAATAAAAGGTTTAAATTTTGGATTAGTCCTTGTCTTTTTATGCCCATACATTACAGCTGCTTTAATCATCTCTTCAATAATTTGAAGATCTTGCTTAGTAGCGGCCTGATCTCTTAAAGATTGTTCAATTTGTGATATTTCTTCTATCATAATTATTTTTAAAAAATAATATATAATATTAACGAATATTTATGACCTTGTCAAAGTATTTTTGCTATGCTTTCTCCGCCACTCATTTATTTTTTTATGATTACCTGATAATAAAACTTTTGGAACTTTATAATTTTTACTTTTTTTGCTTTTTTTTGACAATGGCCATTCTAAAATTGCTGGACGAGTATAAACAGGTACTCCCACTCCGTATCTTTTTTCTTCAAGCGATTCACTTCTCCCTAAAACGCCAGGGATTTGT
>CAYXLL010000071.1:0-2303 GCA_964465875.1 uncultured Candidatus Saccharibacteria bacterium | reverse complement strand
TTTTATTAGGCATAGATATCGGAACTACTTCCATAAAAATAGTGGAGTTAAGAAAAGCCAATAGTAAGGTTGAATTAACCAATTACGGGATCTTGGAAAAATTTGGCCACTTGGAAAGAATCAATGACGCTATTCAAACAAGCAGTTTTAAGCTCTTGGAAGAAAGCACCGCTTTGCTCCTTAAGAAAACAATGGAAGATGTCAAGCCAAAAACCGGAGAAGCTTATCTTTCACTCCCAAGCTTTTCTGGATTCATCTCTACCTTAGAATTGCCGGAAATGACTGAGAGAGAGTTGGTAAAAGCAATTAAATTTCAAGCTGGTCAATACATTCCTATGCCTTTAAACGATGTTACTTTGGACTGGCAGATTATTGAGAGAATAAACGGGAAAATGACGATTGTTTTGATGGCTGTGCCGACAGAAGCGATAAAAAGGTATATTAATATTGCTCAAGCTTTGAAGATAGAGTTGAAGGGTTTGGAATTGGAAAACGTAGCTGTTTGTAGATTATTTGGGAAAAAAGAAACAGGGCCGGCGGTTTTAGTGGATATAGGAGGAAGAAGCACCTGTTTAAGCGTAATGGACCAGGGAGCTTTAAGGATGAGCTACAATATAGATACTGCCGGTGGCGACTTGACGCAAGTAATAGCCAGCGGCTTGGGAATTAATCCGTTCCGGGCAGAAGAATTAAAAAGGTCTTATGGTTTAAAAATTCAATTTCAGGGAGATGTAAAAATAATAAATCTGCTTACTCCGCTTCTTGATGTGATTAAAAGAGAAATAGAAAAGATTAGCGGAAATTATTATTTAAGAACAAAAAGAAAAGTTGAGAAAATTATTTTTACCGGCGGAGGAGCCAATCTTGGAGGATTAGAAGAGTATTATTACCAGCAGCTTGGTTTGCCAATATTAAAAGGTGATCCTTTTGCTTGGGGATTAATTTCCTATAATCCCAATTTGGCGCCAATAATTAAAGAAGTGGGCACAAGTTTAAGCAGTGCTTGCGCCGTGGTGTTAAAAAATATTTAAATGAGATTTCTTTTTTTATTTTAAAATTTATTTTTGTTTATCCCCTTGCTTTGTTTTTTGAAAAAAGATAAAATTATATTTAAAGAGTGGAAACAATTAAAAATTTAATTTATTAATTTTTAAAAATTAATGGCCAATATAGATATTAGCGCTTTAAAACCAAAAGAGTCGCCTCCGGCTTGGCCGAAAGGTTTGCTCATTTTTTCTTTTATAATTTTTATTTTAACCGCTGGTGCTTGGTTTGCCTTGGATTACTGGAACAAAAATCAAAAAAATCAACTGAATATGCTGGAGAAACAGATTTCTTCGTTAAGGGAGAGCTTGCCCTTTGAAAAGGAGCAAGAAGTAATTTCTTTTGAAAAAAAACTGAATAATTTATTAATATTGTTGAACAACCATACTTATCTTTCAAAAGCTTTGACTGGTATTGAAGGCATTACTCATCCTGATGTCTATTATACTTATTGGAAATTTTCCATTGAGGAAAATTCTTTGACCCTTGAAGGCATAGCCAAAGACCAGAAAACTTTCAGCGAAGCAGTAAATGGGCTTGTCAATAGTCCTGATAAAGTTAAAATGGTTTCAGTCAAAGATATGAAAACTACCAAAGACGGAACCGTTAGTTTTTCTTTGGATGTTTTTTTCCAGTCAAATTTTTTGAGGTTCTAAAAAACTAAAAAATAAGATTTTTTTATTTTACTTTTTTTAAAAAATCAAAAATGATTTAAAATATTATTAAAATTTTTTTAATATTAAAAATGAAAGAAACCACCAAGCAGAATATTTCTATTTTAATCATAACTTTATTAATAGGGGCCAGCGCCTTTCTATTTATAAAAATGATTAGACCGGCTTTGTCCGAAGAAAAAGAATTAAAAACAAAAGTAAAGGAAGCAGAAGAGAAAATTGTTTTGCTAAAAGAATACAAGGTCAAATCTGATGTTTTGATAGATAATTATTCAAAGTTGGGAGACCAAATAGCGAACATCAATTTCGCTCTTCCTGACAATCCTGAAACCGCTGAAGTCTTAGCGATCTTGGATGTTATTTCTAAGAAATTAGGCATTACTTTAAACACTATAGTTTTTAAGGAAGGGATAGAAAAAGAAATGAATTTTTTAGAAATAAGAACTTCTTTTAGCGCTTCTTATGATGATTTTAAGCAATGGGCAGGGGAAATAGAAAAGGAATTAAGATTAATGGATTTTTTAAATACGCAAGTAAAATTTGCCGATATCTCACAACAGGTTTCCTCGTCGTCAGCCAAAAAGA
>CAYXLL010000070.1:0-2331 GCA_964465875.1 uncultured Candidatus Saccharibacteria bacterium | reverse complement strand
TCAATTTTTTGTTTTAAAGCAGGTGGCAATTTTTTATAATTTATCAAAGCTAAAGGATGAATTTTGATATCATTAGCAATGATAAACTCTTCTCTTGCTAAACCAACGCCGTCGTTAGGAATAAAACTTAAAGTAAAAGCTTCGCCTGGCTCTCCTAAATTCATCATTATTTTTACTTTTGGTTTTTTAAGCTTAGAAATGTCAGTTTTTTTGATTTCATAAGGAATTAAACCTTGATAAACTTTCCCAATCTCTCCTTCGGCGCAAGAAACCGTCACCTCTTGCCCAGTTTTTAATATTTTTGTTGCTTTTTCAGTGCCAACAACCGAAGGAACTCCAAGTTCTCTTCCTACTATTGCAGCATGACACGTTCTCCCGCCGCTATCAGTTATAATTGCTGAAGCGATTTTCATTGCCGGCACCCAGTCCGGATCTGTCATATCAGTTACTAAAACTTCCCCTTTCTTAAACTTACCAATATCTTTAGCATTCATTATTCTATTTACTTTTCCAAGACCAATTTTATTGCCAACCGCTAAGCCGGTAAGGATAACTTTTGGTTTAGAATTTTTAATTTTTAATTCATAATTTTCTAAAACATTAACATTTTTTCTACTCTGAACAGTTTCTGGCCTTGCTTGAACAAGATAAAGCTTATTAGTATTGCCGTCCTTTGCCCACTCAACGTCCATTGGTTTTTTATAATGATCTTCTACTAAAATTGACCAGCGAGCTAAAGTTAAAACTTCCTCATCGCTTAAAACAAATTTTTTTCTATCTTTTGGTGGGACTGGAACATTTTTTGTTGGCCGAGAAGGATCGTTAGTATAAATTAATTTAATTTCTTTTGCGCCCAATCTTTTTTCTATAATTGGTTTAAAATTCTTTTCAAGTGTTGTTTCAAAAACATAAAATTGATCAGGATCTACTCTTCCTTTAACTACATTTTCTCCTAAACCATAACTGCCGTTGATCAAAACAACATCAGCAAATCCTGATTCTGTATCGCAAGAAAACATCACGCCAGATGAGGACAAATCAGATCTCACCATTTTTATCACGCCAATAGAAAGAGCAAATTCTAATTGACCAATCTTATTTTCTGCTCTATAAACAATCGCTCTGTCGGTAAAAGTTGAAACTATACATTTTTTGACAGCGTTAAGCAACGCTTCTTCTCCTCTAATATTAAGATAAGTTTCAAATTGGCCAGCAAAAGAAGTAGAAGGCATATCCTCTGCTACTCCTGAAGTCCTTACTGCGACATCCGGATTTTTTCCATATTCTTTACCTAATTCTTCGTAAGCTTCAAAAATTTCTTGCTTTAAATCTGCCGGAAAAACACCTTTCATAATTGCTAATCTACATTTTTTTCCAGTTTCTTGAACGCTTTTTAAATTATTAGAATTTAATTTGCTAAAAATTTCTTTAAGAATTTTATCTAATTTATTCTCCTTTAAAAAACACCAATAAGCTTCAGTTGTTAATGCAAAGCCATCAGGTACATTCACTCCCTTTGGCGCTAAATAATGCACCATTTCTCCTAAAGAAGCATTTTTCCCGCCCACCAAAGGGACGTCATTCATCGTAATCTCTTTTAATTGTTTAATAAATTTCATAAAAAAATTAAATTAAAATTATTTCGATTAGAATAATGATTATTTATTATTTATTTTCTAATGATATATGTCATTACATATGCAACTATATGATACGTGACATATAATAAATGATGAATAAAACGATTTACTCTTTACTCTTCAATAATACCATAAAATCTGAAACGTTAAAACTATTTTGGTCAGCATAAATTAAATCGCCAGTTTTTTTGAAAAAATTAAATGAATTATGTTCTTCTAAAAACTTTTCCGGACTTAATTTTAATTTTTTAGCCTTTTCTAAAGTTAAATGATCGCTAATTGCGCCAGCAGCTTCAGTGTTATCTCTACCATCAGAAGCGATACTTAAAAAAACACAATTATGCATTACGTATTTTTTATTATGTATCATTTTTACGATTGCACCCAGTACTGCTTCTTGATTTCTTCCTCCTTTGCCAACTACCATTTGCTCTTTACTATTTGCCGTTTGTAATTTTACCGTTGTTTCTCCACCGGCTAGAATTATATCATTGTCTTTTAATGCTTTAAATAATAAATCAAACACATTTTTTGCTTCGCCTCTTAATTTAAAAGAATAAATTTTTGACTTTAAGTTTAATTGTTCTGCTTTTTTTGCCATCGTCAAAACTACATCTTTATTGCTAATAAACAAAATATTTTTAACTTTCTTAAAATATTTTTTATTCTTAGGTGTTTCTTTTAAAGAATA
>CAYXLL010000069.1:0-2390 GCA_964465875.1 uncultured Candidatus Saccharibacteria bacterium | reverse complement strand
AAGAATAATCGTATGACCTTTATTATTTAATTCTTCGATCAATTCCATAATTTGTCCGCCAGATCTTGAATCAAGATTACCAGTTGGTTCATCAGCAAACATCACTTGAGGATTATTCACTAAAGCTCTAGCAATAGCTGCTCTTTGTTGTTCTCCGCCTGAAAGTTGAGATGGAAAATGATCTATTCGATGAGAAAGTCCAACTGATTCAATAGCCCTTAAAGCCATATCATCCCATAAAGATTCTTTTATGCCTGAATAAATTAGAGGTAATTTGACATTTTCTAAGACAGAAGTACGTGGTAAAAGATTAAAGGACTGAAAAACAAAACCCATTTTTTTATTGCGAATTCGAGCAATCTCATCAGGTGAATAATCATTAAAAGTTTTTCCGTCAAAACGATATTCACCTTTTGTTGGTTTGTCTAAAAAACCTAAAATGTGAAGTAAGGTTGATTTACCTGATCCTGAAGGACCCATAATAGATGTAAATTCTCCCTCTTCAATATTAAAAGAAACTCCGCGAAGCGCCGGAGTTTCTACCTCGCCATTATTATAAATTTTTTCAAGCTGTTTTACCTCAATTAAGGCCATGAAAAAATTTTATTTATTAGTAGGAATAATTATTTCTTCTCCTTCTTCAAGTCCTGCAATAACTTCTACATCACCATTGCTACCACGAATGCCAAGTTTAATTTCTCGTTTTTCCGGTTGCTTTTGATTAGTTTTCACAAAGACAAATTTCTTATTATCTTCTGAGGTAACTGTTCTATAAGGAATAATAAGCACGTCATTTTTTTCTGTAGGAATAATAGTAATATTAGCAGTCATGCCACTAACGATCCTATCATCGTCTTCATTAAGAGTTAGAACTGTTTTATAGGTTGGCACTCCCTCAATCATGGTTGAGGCGAGATCGATTCGAGAAACAGTTGCTTCGAAAACGACATCATTTCCAAAAGCATCAAAAGTTATTTTTGCTTTATCGCCAATTTTAATTTTTGCTATATCAACTTCAGGAATGTTAGTTTCTATTTCAAATTTTGACTTAGCAATAATTGAAATCACTGATTCAGTAGGATTCATAGAATTAATTAATTCTCCAACTTTAATATTAATTTTAGCCACCACTCCATCAATTGGAGATTTTAAAATAGTTTTAGACAATTGAGATTCACAAGCCATCACGTTTGCTTTCGCTGAATCTACTTGCGCTTCCTGAGCTTTTATTTGTTCAGTAGTAGCGCCAGCAGTTTTTAATGTTAATTGGTTTTGAGCTGATTTATAGTTTTGCTCTGCGGCTAGAAGAGCTGAAAGAGTTGCATTGATGGTCGCATTTGCCGAAGAAACATAATTTCTATAAACACCTAAATAATTTAAAGCAATTGGCGAATTAGGATCTATTGAATTAAAATAATCATTCATTCGATTTGTTAAATCTCTAATTAAATTAAGGTTCGTTTTTGCCTCTTCAGTAAAAGAATCTAAATTTTTATCTGGAGTTAAATTCACTAAAGAATCTTTCCATTGCCTAAATGCTATTTCTATTGCTAATCTTTTCGACTCTATGCTGCTTCTTAAAGAAAAATCTCCGGCGCCATAAAAATTAGAATTTAAGCTTGCTTGATAAACTGTGTCACTTTTTATAAACATTTGATCAATTTTATTTTTAACCGCATCAATAGATTTTGAATAAGATTCTTGGATTGCATTAATTAAATTAATTTTTGCTTGCTCAAGCGTTGTTTTGGCAGATTGAATTTCTTCAGGTCTTGCTCCTTTTTTTAATTCTTCCAATCTTGCTTCTTGAGCTTTAAGATTTGCTTTAGCTTGAAGAAGTTGAGCGTACAAATCTGAATTTTCTAGTTTTATTAAATTTTGGCCAGCAACTACTTCATCCCCTAATTGAACATAAATTTCTGCTACTCGACCTCCTTTTTCAAAAGATAAATCAATACTTTTAGACGGCTTAACGATGCCGGTTTCATCGATTTCTTGAACAATTTTCCCTTTCTGAACTCTATAAATCTCATCAATGGCTTTGCTTTTTGTGTGAAAAATTATAACAGGGACTAAAATAATAACTATAATTAAAATAGTTATAATGCCTAAAGGTCTCTTAAAAAAATTTAAAAATTTTTTCATTTGTGTTTTAAAAACTTAGAAGGGTAAACTTG
This sequence comes from uncultured Candidatus Saccharibacteria bacterium, assembly GCA_964465875.1. GTDB lineage: Bacteria > Patescibacteriota > Minisyncoccia > UBA6257 > UBA9933 > CAYXLL01. The sequence goes on along the minus strand of CAYXLL010000069.1, from coordinate 213 downwards.
GCAAGTAGTAAGCCGGATTCTGTTTCTAAGCGATAATTTGTCTGGATCCAAAATTACTCTTGGATTCTAGCGGCACCCCATCTCGTGCTGTACACAAGATGGTACGACCTTGCACCTAGTAAGGATTTAGCCGTTTCATCTCTGCTTTTTTTCCCTATGGCAGAGTAAGGCCATCGACGTTGGGATTGGGCCTTCTTGAATCTTTCGATTCAA
>CAYXLL010000068.1:0-2439 GCA_964465875.1 uncultured Candidatus Saccharibacteria bacterium | reverse complement strand
ATGAAGATAGATAAATTTTTTGGAACGACATGGTAGGATAATGCTTATTTTATTAGGCCATAAGCGTTTTAATATCTTTTCTGTTTTAGGATCAATTTTTATATTAAATAATTTTAAATCTTTAAGAGAGCTAATTAGAATTATAAAAGGTTTTTTTGGGTTTCGATGTCGCAATCTATAAATTCTTTGAACTGTTTTTGGAGATAGAGCAGAGCCAACCAATCCATAAATAGTATCAGTGGCTAATATCCCAACACCGCCTTTCATTAAAATTTCTTGATAATTTTTAGATTGCATAAAAATTAAGAGCGGGATACCGGAATCGAACCGGCGTCTTGACCTTGGAAGGGTCGTGTACTACCACTGTACTAATCCCGCTTGTTTATAAGTGCCTAATATTCTATTTGGTAAGCCTATGTTCTGTTGGCTACACTCTAAACCCTATTAGCTGAACATTAATTTCTAGTCTAATATATCTTCTTGATTTTTTCAATAAATTTGTTTAAATTAAATAGATGGCCCAAAAATCATCTTTTAAAATTCCGCGAAAATTTAGATCTTTTCTTATTTTTTTAGCGATTGTTTTAATTGCTTATTTGCTCATCAAAATTTTACCGACTGATGCTCAAAAAGTGCCAACTGAATTTTTGAATGCAAAATATAATGCTTCTTCTGTTGCTCAAGATATAGTGAGTATTTCTAACCAGCTCACTAACGATCTTGATGAAATTAGTCGTCTAGAATCAGAAAAAAAATATACTGAAGCAATTAATCTTTTAGCTCAGGCCTTAGAGAAAAATAAAGAGGCCAGAGAAAAAGCTGTGCTTCTTTCTGAAGAATTAGCTAAGATGGCTTTAGCGGTACCGAATATTTCTCCATCTGGAGCAAGCCAGATTGCTCTTCAAGCCATTAGTTCAGAAACTACTTTAATTAGTCGCTTAATCGCTTATAATGATTATCTTAATCAACTTTTAGAAGAATTAAGATTAGAGTTTTTAGGGAAAAGCAGCGGCGGTAACAAAATTCAAGAATTAATTTCTAAAATCAACGAGGAAGTTAGAGCTATTAATGAGTTAAACGCTAAATACAATACTTTGATGGAAAAATTTGATGGGAAGCAATAAGTGGGGATGTAGTTAAACGGCATAACAGGTCATTCGCATTGACCAGTTCGGGGTTCAATTCCCCGCATCTCCACGGTTATTTCGAATAAATAAGTTATCCACAGATTACTTGTTTTTTGACAAAAGTTTTTATGATATAATATAATTAATCTTTAAGGTTTTTTGGATAAAGACAATAATAGATTCATTAATATAAAAGGTCGAAAATATTATTAATAATAAGGTCGTTTTAAAAATAAATTTTAAAAACTATGGTAACTCAAAGTTGGACAGAAATAATCGCAAGCTCTTTTCAAAATGCGTGGGCTAGTGTTATTAGTTTTTTGCCTACATTTATTGGAGCTTTAATATTATTAGCAATTGGTTTATTGATTGCTTCGGCAATAGGAAGATTGGTCGAAAAACTTTTTAAGGCTATTAAAATTGATGAATTTGTTAGAAAGATTGATATAGGTAAATTTGCGGAAAAAGGAGGCTTTCAGATAAGAGTAGCTTGGTTTTTAGGTAGATTAGTTTATTGGTTTTTAATAATTGTTATTATTTTAGCCATTTCTGATATTCTTAAATTTGCTGCTCTTTCTAGCTTCTTACGAGAAGTCCTGTTCTATATTCCTAATATTATTGTTGCGATTCTTATTTTGTTGGCTGCTATTGTTTTGGCTAATTTCTTACGCTCGGTTGTTAAGAAAACAGTTGAAGCCACTAAATTTGGAGGAGCAGGATTTCTTGCTACTTTAACTTGGTGGGTAGTGATGTTGTTTGGCTTGGCAGCTGCTTTAGTGCAATTGAAGGTTGCGGTTACAATTATCAACACATTAGTGATTGCTGTTATCGCTGCAATTGGATTAGCAGTTGGGTTGGCTTTCGGTCTTGGTGGCAAAGATGAAGCAGCTAGATTATTAGCAAAACTTAGAAAGAACATAGAAGAAGGAGAAAATAAATAATTTTCTCCAACGATTTAAAAACACCCTGCCTTTTAGGCAGGGTGTTTTTAAATTGAATGTTTAAGTTTTTTCATTTGAATTTAGATAATTAATGATTAATTAGAATAATTTATTTTGATTTTTGACTTAAATTTTAAATTTTGAATTTGGTTTGACATTTGATATTGAGATTTTGGTTGTATAATATATGTTATATAATGTTATAATACATATTGCATGATACATGATAATGTAGTAAACTTAAAATATTATGTTTAATCTGTATTTTCTCAATTTAAGAGAAAGAATAAATTCTCCTCAATCTTCTCAAAACAAAAAAAAAGGTTTTACTCTCATAGAAATGTTAATAGTCATAGCTATTATTGCTATTC
>CAYXLL010000067.1:0-2583 GCA_964465875.1 uncultured Candidatus Saccharibacteria bacterium | reverse complement strand
CCACTTCAATCATTTCTTGTAACCCAGGTCAAAAAGTAGGAGATGTTAATGGTGACGGAAAAATTGATATTGATGATTCAGTTTTAGCAGAAAAAGTAGCTGTTGGCTCGCAACAGGCTCCATCTAATCTTTGCTGTATCGATCTAAATCATGATAACGTTGTTGATATCTCTGACGTGATTTTAATCCAAAGAATAACTAATGGTCTTGATCAAAGCACTACTACTTGTCCTACTATAACAGGACTCGAAGAAGCACAAAATAAGTTAGCAAGTATTCAAGCAGCAGTTGCAGATTTAATCCAGAAAGTGAAAGAATTATTAGGCAGATAAAAATCAAATTTTTTAATAGCCTCGCTTATAAATTAGCGAGGCTATTATTTTTTTAAAATTTTTTTAATTCCCGTTTGAATAAAAATTAAATTTTTGATAAATTTAACTTTATGGCCCCGTCGTCTAGCCTGGTCTAGGACGCCAGGTTTTCATCCTGGTAACATGGGTTCGAATCCCGTCGGGGCTGCATGAGTTTGTATCGTTTTTTTGAAATTTTGCCAGGCGCATTAGCTTGGGCAACCTTGGTTCTTGCAGTTTTTTTTTCTTGGTATCGGCCTGTCTGGGTCGCTATTTTTATAATTATTTTTGATTTATATTGGCTTTTAAAAACTTTTTATCTGACAATTCATCTTCATATTAGTTATGCTAAAACTAATCAAAATTTAAAAATTAATTGGCTAGAAAAACTTAAAAATTTGCCAATTGAAAATTATAAACTAAATATTGAAAATTGGGTTAGTGTGTATCATCTTATTATTCTTCCGATGTATAAAGAGTCTTACGGTGTTGTAAAAGAAAGTTTTGAAAGTTTAATTAGAGCAAATTATCCTAAAGATAAAATGATTATTGTATTGGCTACTGAAGAAAGAGCTGGCGAAATAGCGCAAAAAGTAGCTAAGCAAATTAAAGAAGAATATGGTGATAAGTTTTTTAAATTTTTAGCAACTATCCATCCAAAAGATTTAGAAGGAGAAATTCCTGGTAAAGGGTCAAATCAAGCGTGGGCAGCAAAAATAGCTAAGAAAGAAATAATCGATCCTTTAAAAATTTCTTATGAAAACATTTTAACCTCGGTTTTTGATGTTGACACTCAAATTTTTAAAGATTATTTTGGCATTTTAACTTATAATTTTTTAACCTGCGAAAAACCTTTAAATTCAAGTTATCAACCAATCCCTTTTTTTAATAATAATATTTATCAGGCACCGGCTTTAGCAAGAGTTATTTCTTTTACTTGTAGTTCTTGGCAAATGATGCAACAGATAAGGCCAGAAAAATTAACCACTTTTTCTTCCCAATCAATTCCTTTTAAAGCTTTAGTTGATATAGGATTTTGGAATACTAATCTAGTTTCTGAAGATTCAAATATTTTTTTTCAATGTTTTCTTCATTATGATGGCGATTGGCGAGTTGTTCCTCTTTTTTATCCAGTATCAATGGATGCAAATGTTGGCTCAACTTTAAAAGAAACTTTAATAAATCTTTATAAGCAGCAGAGACGATGGGCGTGGGGCGCTGAAAATATTCCTTATTTAATTACTGGTTTTTTAAAAAATAAAAAAATTTCCTTAAAAGAAAAATTACGATGGAGTATAGATATAATAAGTTCGTTTTATGCATGGGCAACGAATGCTTTATTAATTTTTGCTTTAGGTTGGTTGCCGATTTTTCTAGGAGGAGAAAGATTTAATGTAACAGTTCTTTCCTATAGTCTTCCTAAAATTACCTCTCTTTTGTTAACTATTGCTTCGGTTGGTATCGCTTCATCGATTATTTTAAGTATTTTGACTCTTCCACCAAAACCAAAATGGTTCAAAAAATGGCATTATGTACTTTATGTTGTTCAGTGGGTTTTAATGCCGATTAATCTGATTTTCTTCGGTGCAATTCCTGGGCTTGACGCTCAAACTCGACTTATGCTTGGTGGAAGATTTAGATTAGGTTTTTGGGTGACACCAAAAAGAAGAGTAGAAGAAGTTTCAAACGGCAAATAACAAATTAGATTGAAAATTTTTTAACAATTAAAAATTCAAAAATTTATTATTTATATACTTTGTGCTTTATGATTTTACTCTAAATGCACTTCTTTTTGAAATAATTCTAAGTGTTTTTTTATGGCAGGATAATTTTTAAATTCTGGATCTTGTTCTAATAATTTTTCAGCTTCACTACGACTAGTTTTTACTAAATCAGGGTTTTGGATTGCTTTCATCGCTAGATCTGGTAAGCCAGTTTGACTTTCTCCGAGAATTTCACCGGGTCCACGAATTGCTAAATCTTTTTCGGCTAATTCAAAGCCATTTTTTGCTTCAAGCAAGGACTCTAATCGTCTTCTTACGGTTTTGCTAGATGATTCTGTGAATAGAAAACAAAAAGATTGATGTTCTTCTCTGCCAACTCGGCCGCGAAATTGATAAAGTTGAGCCAATCCAAATCTTTCTGCTCCTTCAATCATCATAATAGTGGCATTAGGAATATCAACACCAACTTCGACTACCGATGTAGCAACTAAAATATCAATTTTACCATT
>CAYXLL010000066.1:0-2628 GCA_964465875.1 uncultured Candidatus Saccharibacteria bacterium | reverse complement strand
AAGATGTTATTTACCGTTACCCGATCAGGCAGGCAATTGAAGATAGAATAGTGAAAGACATTAACTATTTGGAAAAAGACGAGTCACGTGGCTGGAAGCAGAAATTTAAGGCAATTTATAGAAATCATATTGAAAACAAAAAGAAATATTCAAAAGTCAAAAAGCACATTACCATTTTTGTAACCAATCAAATTTCTAAAACTGATGAAATTGCCGATGAAATTAGGAAGTTTTTAAGAATAGAAGAGGGAATTTCTGTTGAAGAAGCAAGGAAAAAAGTTTTGCCGGTTACTTCAAGCTCGAAGCACGAAGAAAGCCGAGAATTATTGAAAACCGTTGACGAGCCGGAAAATCCAGTTGAGTGGATTATTTCAGTTTCTATGCTTACCGAAGGTTGGGATGTAAATAATGTTTTTCAAATTGTTCCTCACGAAGACAGGGCGTTTAATTCAAAATTACTGATCGCCCAGGTGCTGGGTAGGGGTTTGCGCGTGCCGCCGGCTTATCAAAATGATGCGAAAATTCACCCACAAGTTACAATTTTTAACCACGACGCTTGGGGTCCAAGAATAGACGATTTAGTACGGGATGTGGCTGAAATCAGCAAGAAAATTACAAGCAAAGTTAATAGAGAGTCAAAATATAATTTTTCGCTTTACTATATCAATGTTGAGAAAAAAATTAAAACGGAAACAAAAACACCTGCTCACGGGAAAATTGAACTGCCGAAATCTCTCGGTTTTAGTAGTAGAAAAGACATAACCGAACAAATTTACAAATCGGTCAAAACAGGAGAAGAAATAACTAAAAGAACAAAAGTTGATTTAGAGGAGTATTCCGTCAAAGAAGCGGTAAACGAAGTTTTTAATAACATTTTACTTTTGGACTTGACGCACAATACTAATTTTGTCGAGAAGGCGAATAGGAAATTCATTGAAAATCTTGTTAGAAAAGAACTGGAGGATATAGATGAAAAAACGGTAACGGAAGCTAATCTTCAACGAGCCAAATCGTCTTTCAATACGCTTTACAGACAATTAACCGGTCAATCCCGAATAGTTGACGTGTATAGCGATCCGATTAAAAAAGACACCAAAGAAATGAACGCGTCTTATATTAGTATCAGCGAGATAAAGAAAAACAGAGGAGTAATGTTTAGTGAACAGTCGCTAAAAACATCTACGGCGAAGGAATTAGAAAATATCAATGAAGCATTGGACGAAATAAAAGGGAAATATCGTTTAGAAGTAGATGAAGAAAATTACAAGTCACCTCTCAATGTTACGGTTCTTGCGTCAGAGCCGGAAATAAATTTTGCAAAAACATTGACGAGAAAAGAAAACGCGAAATTTATTGACTGTTGGGTAAAATCAAAAGACAAGGGTTTTTATTCAATTCCGTATAATTATCGGCCTGGTACTCATCCTCAGCAAAAGGAGTTCAATCCTGATTTTATTATCAAAAAGACAAACAAAATTATTTTTGTTGAGACAAAACATGATGAGGATACAGATATAAAAAATCGTGACAAGATTGCCGGCGCAAACGATTATTTTATGGAATTGAATGCCAAAGTTGAAGAGAAAAAACAGGAGTATTGCTTTTATTTTCTAACGCCAGCAGACTATACCGGATTTTTTGAGAAAGTCATAAGAAATAATAAAACTTTTATCGGAGATTTACACGCGGAGTTATTGAAGAAAAGTAGAGAGGAATTAAAAAATTTTTAGTGGTGCGCCAGCTAACGCTGGCACGAAATTCGGCGGCGAAAAAGCGAAGGCGGGCAAAAACTTCTGGTGGACGTCCACTCTCCAAATTTTTTCCTTTTTACTCGGCCTAGCGAATTTTTTCAGAAGTCAGTATCCGAATTTTCACGGAAATAAGTTCGGATTTTGTTTAAGTCCTGCAATCTTGGAAAGAAAGATTGAAATCCTTTTTCAAAATTATTAAAATAGAAATAAACAATAAATAATTTTTAAATAATGAGGAAAAAATCAAAAATTAAATAATTTAAAATAAAAACATGAAAAAAGTTTTATTAGGAAATGAAGCAATTGTTGAGGGAGCGCTTGAAGCAGGAGTGCAATTTATTTCTACTTATCCTGGCACGCCAGCTTCAGAAATCGGAGATATCTTTTATAAAAAATTCAAAAGGCAAAATTCAAAAAACAGAGATAATTTATATTTTGAATATTCCACCAATGAAAAAACAGCTCTGGAAGCGGCAATTGGCGCTAGTTTTTCAGGCCTTAAAACATTGGTAGCGATGAAAAATTTCGGCCTAAATGTTTGCTTAGACGCTTTAGGCCCTTTTCTTTATACTGGCAGCAAAGGACCAATTGTTATTATTGGAGCCGACGATCCTAACTGTCACAGTTCTGCTCAATGGGAGGAAAACATAAGAGCAATTTCTTATTTAACTCATATTCCAACGTTAGAGCCATCTGATCCTCAAGAGTGCAAAGATTTTGTGAAATTTGCTTTTCAACTTTCAGAAAAATTTAGAATCCCTGTTTTGATTAGAACAACTACTAGAGTTGCTCATCAAAGTATGGCAGTTGAAATAAATGATAAATTACAAATTACAAATTCCAAAAAATCTCTAGAAGGAGAATTTATAAAAAATCC
>CAYXLL010000065.1:0-2656 GCA_964465875.1 uncultured Candidatus Saccharibacteria bacterium | reverse complement strand
AAACTTCTTTTGAGGCTGGGTCCATCCAAGATAATCCTTTGCTGTCTTTCCATATTGCTCCTGTTGATCTAGATTTCACTGCTAAATCAGGTCTTGCTTTTGCTAAAACTGGATCCTGAAAAACTGTGATTCTCGCAATTACATAAATATTATTATCATGAAGTTTTTTAATTAAAGAATTTATTTTTGGAGTTCTAATCTCTTTGGCATGATATTTTTCTACATCGTCATTTTTAATGTCATAAGTGATATAACCTGAATAATCTTTAATATCTATTACAACAGCATTAAGTTCCGTATTATTTATTAATTTTATTAATTCGTTCATTCGACTATCAATACCACTAACCCAACTAGTAATATAAATCGCTTTAACAACTTTTGGCGGATTTGACAATGGTTTTTGATTTTCAATATCAGAAGAATTATTTTTGATTTCAATTTTTGTATCAGAGGAAGTAGCTTCAGGAATAGATGGCAAAGAAACATTTTGATTGTTTAAAGTTTGACCTGGCGTATTTAACACTTCAAAATTTCTGGTTTTAGAAAAAACAAAAAATAGCCCTCCGCAAGCTATTATTATAATTATTAATATCAAATACTTTGGCATTAATCTAAATTTAACATTAAAATATTTATTTTACAAATAGAGGAAAATCGTTTAAAATTTAAAAATAAGGTTTAGAAATTAGGATTTAGAACTTAGAATTTATATTATGGCTTTAGCAATTTATCGAAAATATCGGCCAAAAACTTTTGAAGAGGTTTTAGGTCAGGAATCTACTACGGAAATTTTAAAAAACGCCGCTTCGCTCAATCGGTTATCTCATGCTTATTTATTTTATGGGCCACGCGGTTCGGGAAAAACTACTACTGCCCGTCTCGTTGCTAAAGTAGCTAATTGCGAGACCTGTCAAAAAGATGAAAATTTTCGAAAAAAAGGTGAACCTTGCAATCAATGTAGGGTTTGTAAAGAAATTGATGAAGGTCACGCTTTAGATTTAGTAGAAATTGACGCGGCTTCTAATCGAGGAGTTGATGAAATAAGAAATCTTAAAGAAGGTATTAATCTTTCTCCTACTTCTTATGCTTATAAAGTATTTATTATTGATGAAGCGCATCAATTAACAAAAGATGCTTTTAATGCCTTACTTAAAACATTAGAACCGCCAAGCCACGCTATTATAATTTTATGTACAACTCAGATTGAAAAAATTCCTACTACTATTGCTTCCAGAGCCCAAAGATTTCATTTTAAAAAAATTCCTTTAATTACTATTATCCAAAAATTAGAAAAAATTGTTCAGTTAGAAAATATTGAAATTTCAAAACCAGCGATTGAATTAATTGCAGCTGCTAGCGATGGAAGCCTAAGAGATGCCGAAAGTTTGCTTGATCAAATTGCTTCACTAAAAGAAAAAATTGATTTACAAAGCGTTGAAGAAGTACTTGGCCGAGTTGGTTTTTTAAAAACTGCTAAAATGGCTGAGTTATTACTAAAATCAGATTTAAATAAATCTTTAGAATATCTCTCGCAAATTAATGAAGAAGGATATAATTTAGTCCAATTTAATAAAGATTTAATTCATTATTTAAGAAGAGTTCTTTCTTTGAAACTGAACCCTCAACTTGAAGAAATTTTTAAGAAAGAGATTACTGACGCTGAACTTGAAACTCTTAAAAAACATTCAAAACTAGTGGATGTTCAAAAAACTATTAATTTGATAAAATCGTTAATCGAAGCTTATACAGAAATGCGTTATTCACCATTTACGATAGTGCCACTTGAAGTAGCAATTGTGGAAAATTTAATGATTAAAAACTAAAATTATTTTATTGCGGGGTCGTCTAACGGTAGGACACGGGACTTTGGATCCCGGTATGAAGGTTCGATTCCTTCCCCCGCAGCCAATATGAAACAACAAATTATTCTTATTCACGGAGGAGACAGTTTTAAAACTTATAAAGATTACCTTAATTTTTTAAAATCCTCTCAATTTGATCTAAAAAGTTTGAAGAAAAAAAGAAAAGATTGGAAAGATAACTTAAGCCAAAAATTAGGCAAAGACTTTGAAATTATTTACCCGGTTATGCCAAATAAAAGAAATGCAAAATATCTTGAATGGAAAATTTGGTTTGAAAAATTAATTCCTTATATAAAATCAGAGGTTATTTTAATCGGTCATTCTCTTGGCGGTATTTTTCTTGCGAAATATCTTTCTGAAAATAAATTTCCGAAAAAGATTAAAGCTGTTTTTCTTATCGCAGCGCCTTATTGTAATGTACCAAACTTTAAACTGCCTAAAAATCTTAATAAATTAGAAAAACAAAGCGAAAAAATTTTTATTTATTATAGTAAAGACGATCCATTAGTTCCTCTTGCTGATTTCAAAAAATACCAAAAAGAATTAAAAAACGCCACTATTAGATTTTTTACGAATCGTGGCCATTTTAATCAATCACAACTGCCAGGATTGATAAGAGACATAAAAAACTTGAGATTAAATCCCGGATCTTAATAATAATTTTCTAATTACTAGAAAATTATTTGATTTATTTTATTTTTTTAAAAAATCACTGTTGTGCTATAGCACAACACCCTAGCTAAGAAGTTACCGGTTAAATCTTATCCGGTATTTAACATAGAAGGCCTGAT
>CAYXLL010000064.1:0-2725 GCA_964465875.1 uncultured Candidatus Saccharibacteria bacterium | reverse complement strand
TAAAAGATGCAGAATTGGACCCGACAATAATAGTTGGCAGTTTAATGAAAGAATTTAATAGTAATCTTGTAATAGGGAAAAGTGATTATTTCGTTGTTGAAGCCTGTGAATACAGACGTTCTTTTTTAAATTTAAACCCCCGAATTATTGTTATTACAAACATAGATAATGATCACCTCGATTATTATAAAGACATAGAAGAGATAGAAGTGGCTTTTAAAGAATTCGTTTCCAAACTTAAAGAAGAAGATTATTTAGTTTGTAATAAAAAAGATGATAAATTAAAAGATATTGTAAAAGATGTTTCTTGTAAAGTAGTAGATTATTCAGAAAATGATGTTTCAGATTTAAAATTAAAAGTTATGGGTAATCATAATTTAGAGAATGCAAAGGCAGCAATTTCGGTTTCTAAAATATTAAATATCAAATATGAGATAGCAATAAATTCATTGGAAAATTTTCATGGCACTTGGCGTAGGTTTGAATATAAAGGAAAAACAAAAAACAGCGCAATAGTTTATGATGATTATGCTCATCATCCAACAGAGATAAAGGCTACGCTTTCTGGCGCAAGAAGTTTATTTAAAGATAAAAAAATAACAGTAGTTTTTCAGCCACATTTATATAGTCGCACTAAAATATTAATTGATGAGTTTGCTAAAAGTTTTAAAGATGCCGATTCAGTTGTCATTTCAGATATTTATGCTGCACGAGAAATAAAAGATGAGAGTATAAAAGTAGCGGATTTAGTTAATAAAATTAATGATTATGAAAAAAAAGAAAAAGCAAAATATATCGGCAATTTTCAAAAGATTAAAAATTGCCTTAATGATTTAAATGATAATGATGTTATAATAACTATGGGAGCCGGGGATATTTATAATATTTCCGATGATTTAATCAAAATAGATTAATTAAAAGAGATTCTCCTTGATAATTTGGCATATTTTTTATATTCTATTTCTATCAGCCTGAGTAGCTCAGTGGCAGAGCAACTGTTTTGTAAACAGTAGGTCGTCGGTTCAAATCCGACCTCAGGCTTAGTAGTTTTTGCCGATGTAGCTCAGGTAGCAGAGCGCATTCTTGGTAAGAATGAGGTCCGCAGTGCAAATCTGCGCATCGGCTCCAATTTTTCCAAACTGGAATTAATTTAAAAATTATGATAATTTAAATTATATGGCTAAATCAAAATTTAGTGAAAATTTAATAAGGTTAAAATGCGGTACGTGCGGTCATATCAATTATTATACTCGAAAAAATAGAAAAACTGTTCAGAAAAAATTAGAGCTTAAAAAATATTGTAAGTATTGCAAAAAACATACAATTCATAAAGAAATTAAAAAATAATTTAGGGGGCATAGGCTCAATGGTAAACTGCCTCTCTCCAAAAGAGGATTTCTCCGTTCAAATCGGAGTGCCCCCGCTTTACGTAACTTGTTACGTAACAAGAAGCGAACCGCTATTATGAATTCTGATTACGAAAATCTTATAGATTCTCTCATTAAAGACGGATATCTGAAAACTCCAGAGATTATTGAAGCTTTTAGGATAATTGATCGGATAAATTTTGTTAGAGAAGAAGATAAAAAAAATGCTTATATTAATGCGCCACTATCAATTGGGTTTGATCAGACAATTTCTCAGCCCTTGACAGTGGCTTTTATGCTTGAACTATTAGAACCAAAAAAAGGAGAGAAAATTTTAGACATTGGTGCTGGTTCTGGTTGGACCACCGCGCTCTTGGCTCAAATTGTGAGCCAAGAGCTAAATTCAAAATTTAAAAATCAAAAATCAAAATTAGGCGGACGGGTAATTGCGATTGATATCGTGCCCGAACTTGTGGAATTTGGGGAAAATAATGTAGCTAAATACAACTTTATTAAAAAAGGAGTTGTGGATTTTGTTTGTGGTGACGGTTATAAAGGATTTGAAGAAGAGATGCCGTTTGATAAAATTTTAGTTTCTGCTGCTACTCAAGAAATTCCTTCGGCTTGGAAAAAACAATTAAAAATTGGCGGGAGAATTGTAGCGCCAATTAGTCAATCTATTTTTGTTATTGATAAAATTGACAAAGATCAATTTAACGAAAAAGAGTATTTTGGCTTTAGCTTTGTGCCTTTAGTAAAATCTCACTAAAATCAATTTTAATTAGGGCTTTAAACACTATTATTTAGAAGTTTTAAGTGCTATACTTGAAGGCTAAAATCGTCTTATAGCCCCTTGACAATATTTTTTAAGTATGCTATAATATAGACAGTAAATTGAAAATTAAAAAGGGAAATTTTTTTCAGAAAAACTCTCTGCTCTAAACAGAAAGCAGAGAAAGGAGGGTAAAATGAAAAAAAATTTTTTGATTTTGTTAGTTTCAACAGTCTTGCTATCAGTTCCACTCTTCGCCGAGATGAATTTTTTAAATCTCGGGCAAGAGGCGGTGGCCCCGGGTAGGTTTGACTCGGCCACCGAAAAATTGGTAACAATTTCTCAACCGTTGCTAGTGGAAACCGTTGGAAAATCTGGGAAAACAATAAAAGGATACGTACCAGCAGGTACAGAGCTGGTGTGTGTCCCAACAGAAAAAGGATTGCGGGCAGTAAGAATATATTACTGTGGCAATCCAGTCTTGAACTCTATAGTTTTCCCGATAACAGATCAACAACAATCAACTGGTGGAGTACTGTGCCGGTACGAAGAAGTTAGCCCTTGTTCTCAGTCACCTCAGGCACAG
>CAYXLL010000063.1:0-2730 GCA_964465875.1 uncultured Candidatus Saccharibacteria bacterium | reverse complement strand
AAAAAATCGTTCGAATCCAACGAGCTACTGTGACAATAATATCTACGATATCACTCATTGTATTAACAGCCGCACAAGCAACACCTGTCATTGAAAGGATTGAAATAACTACTGCTATCTTGGTGGCATTTGCTTTTAAATTCTTTATTATATTCATTTTTTTATTTTTATATAGCAAAAAATCGACCTTTCTCTTCTTGCAAATTTACTAATTTTATAAATATATAAACCCTATTAAATATACAAATAATTAATATGAATATATGAATATACGAACATTTGTAAATTAGATATTAGATATTTGTAAGAAATAATATTATTTGACGCCTAAGATTTCTTTAATAACAGCGGTAATTCCCCAGCCAATTAAAATTATACCATAAGCAATCGCTGTGTAAAGAATTGTATTTCTGCCAGTTTTAACTTTTTCCGGGTCACCAGCTGAAAACAAAATTTGATAAGCGCCAACTAAAATCATTATAGTAGCAATTGGCGCGCCAATTTTAACAATCCAACCAACAATTCCATGAAGCAAATCTTCAATGGTCTTATATTGAGTAGCGGGATTAATAGGATATTCTCCAGGAGTTCCTCCTCCTCCGGGTCTCCCTTGCGCAAAAGCTTGCCCTAAAAATAAATTAAAATTCGCTAATAAGAATAAAAATTTTTTAAGCGTTTTCATAGTATAAATTAAAACTTAATTTATTAAAAAAGTCAACTTTTTTATTCTACTGGATTAACTGGATTGCAATTTAATTTCCACCAATCATCTACGATATTTCCTTTAGCCAAAACAATAAATATTGTATTGACAATTAGCCAAGCGCATAAAGCAATTGCTACGCCAATAATTGCACTAGTAATAATTTTTCTTGCATTTTGAGCTCTTTCTGGCGCTCCGGCTGCAACCATTAACATTATAGAGCCATAAATAATAAAAATCACGCCAATAGGAATAGATACCTCCATCAAAAATTTGATAATGCTTTGAGCCATCGCTAAAAAGTCGCAGTAGGTGCAGACACCGCCTTCTCCACTGCACGAAGGAACCAAGGGGCCAAGTAAAGATTGATTATCAGCTAGCGCTATGTTAGTAAAAATTAAAGAACAAACAGTAAGCAGCAAGGGACAAAAAGCAATTAATTTATTAAATTTTAATTTCATTGTGAGATTGAAAAAGAATTAATTTTATTTTGGGCAATCTCTAGGGCATCTTTTATAGAAGATCTATTCATGATTACTGATTCAATCATATCAGAAAAAGTTTGATTGATAAAATTATAATCAATTTGATACCAAGAGCGAGCTGATAAGGCTTGTTTGGTGAATATCCCTAAATCAGGATCGTTTTGATATCGAGCGATTAAGCTTCGGAGAGCTGGCGGATGACCACTTGATTTTAAATAAGCTTCTGCTATTTTTTCATCAGTAGTAAAAGCTAAAATAAAATCTTGAGCAGCAATCGGGTTCCTGCTTTTATTAGAAATTGCTAAGCCCCAATAATTGGGGTAATTAATTGGATTATCTAAATCAAACTGAAGCATTGGTGAACTTTTAATATTCAAGTAAGGATTTTTTTCTTTTAAATTTTTTATAATACTTTGATAATCAAAAATGATGGCAGTTTTTCCATTAGAAAAAACTTCTAAAGAATCACCGAATTTATCATCCCATGTATAGAAAAGACTGGAAGCATTAGCAAAATCAGTATAAAAATTTAAAGCTTCTTCGGCGTCACGAAGAGAAACTTTTTCTGCGGCGCTTTTTGGAAAAGAAACTCCAAATTGCATCATAATTAAATCAAGAATGTCACTGGCATTATGAATAGAATTTTGAGTGCCACCGATAGCGCCAGCTGCTCTTAAAATAGCGCCGGTTCTATTATCAATTTTTCTTATTTTTGGTATTAAAATTTTGAACTCGTCCCAAGTTTTAGGCGGCATTGCCACTGCCGAAGAATTAAAAATATCTTTATTATAAATCAATGATAAAGTATCTATATATATAGGAAGAGCATAAACATTTTCTCCATCTGAAAAATCTTCTGCTGCCACATCAGGGAAAAGTTGTTGAAATTTTGTCAAAGGAATCTTTGTTTTTGATAAAGCAAAAATTTTATCTTTATGTTTTGGCAACCAAGATCGATGGAACATAAAAATATCAGGACCTTTATTGGAGGCAAAAGCATTAATTAGACTGTTTTCATAATTACTTTCGTCAAATTCAGTATATTCGATTGTAACTTCAGGATGAGATTGCTGGTACAAGTCAAAAACTGGCTGTAAAATTTTTCCATCATCACCAACTCCCCAAAAAGTTAAAGTAGCTGCTTGAGGCTGCGGTGTTTTACGACCAACTGTCAACGCTAAAATAACAATTAAAATAATTGCTACAACCCCAATAATAATAAAAAATTGTTGTTTTGTTAGATGCATACGACTCCAGCAATTTTATCGTCTTTATCTAATTTCATTACTCTAACGCCTTGAGATATTCGCGACGCTAATCTAATAGTAGCAATTTTTATTCTGATAATTTGGCCTTTTGCTGAAAGAGCAAAAATTTCTTCTTCGTCAGCTAATACTTGGGCAGCTATAATTTTTCCAGTTTTCGCTGTAATCTTTGCAGTTTTTATGCCTTTACCCCCTCGCGATTGATTCTTGTAAGAAGATAAAAATGTTTGTTTACCAAAACCATTTTCGGTGATCACTAGTAATTTTTGGTTTTTTA
>CAYXLL010000062.1:0-2817 GCA_964465875.1 uncultured Candidatus Saccharibacteria bacterium | reverse complement strand
CCAATAAATTTTTCTTCGTTCCGGCAAGGAATAATAAGAGAAACAAAGGGTAAATTATTTTCTTTAAGATTTTCCATAGTTTATTTCAAAAATTTTAACGCTAATTTTTGAGTTTTTGAAGGAAATTTTTTCAACCATAAAAATAACTTCTTTTTTTGAATTTTTGAATAATCCAATTTTTCAAAATTAATTTTTAATTTCCCAAAAGAGGCTAAATAAAAGGTATCGAGAAGCGCTTTTTCAGGAAAAGCAATGTAAATTCCCTTTTGAGAAGAAAATCCAAAGAATAATTCTTTTTTTATTTTTCGATATTCAATTTTTGTTTTTTCTATCGCTATTTTTTTTGTCTTTAGAGAAGTAGCAAAAGAAAGAACATAGGGAATCTGGCTTAAAATTCCCCATCGAGACAAGGCTGACTCAAAAGAAAGATAAGAAGGAAAATAAATTTGATTAGCTATTTCTTCTATCTCAAAAATTTTTTCTGGTAAAAAATAATAATTTCGCTGAATCCTTTTTAATTGTCCAGCTTTCACTAATCTTGAAACTACAACTTTTAAACTCTCTTTTTTACCTGGCCAGATTTTTTCAAAATCTTTCAAGGTAAAATAATTTTTCTCTGTCTCTTTTAATTTTTCTAAAAATTCTTCATTCATTTTATTAGTTCGTCAACGGCTTTTTGAAAATCTAAAGGAAGATATTTATTAAGTGTCTGCTTCAAGAATTTTTTCTCTATTTTTACTTTTGGTTTTTTAAAAGGATTTTTTAATTTTTGACAAATAAACCATAAGTCAAAAAGATCTCTCGGTTCTTTCCTGTCTTTTAAGGCTTTTATTTTAAGTCTTTTAATCCTTTCTAAAGAAAATACATAAAACAAAACCTGAAAATTAACGGTTGGAGAAATTAAAAGCCGCGGCTCGTAACCATTTTTAACGATTTTCTTTCTTGCTTCAATTTTAATCAGGAAAGGCAAAGATAAATAATTTACATCAATCTTAAGTTCTGCTAAAAATGTAAAACGTTTATTGTATAGATCAGTAATCTTAAGATCATATTTTTTCTCAATATTTTTTATAGTTGAACTAAAAAGAGAAAAAGAAGTTTTTCTTCTTAAGCAAAAATCCATATCGTCTGAAAAGCGAGGAGAACCATAGGCAAGCCGCAAAGAAGTTCCGCCGCCAAAAACCAAAAAATCTCCCAAATCACTTTGAGAAAGTTCTTTCAGCGCTATCATTTCCCAATATTCCCTAACAATTCGATCAACGCTAATTTTTAATTTTCGAGATAAATCTCGGGCTAAGCTTTCTTCCATAATTCTTGAAAGTTAACAATTTTGTTAACTTTCAAGAATTTTACTTTACCGAAGAAATTTTGTCAAATAATTGTAAAAAATTCTTTTTTTTGCTTTTTTTATCTATAAAATTTTTGTTATAAGGAATACAAACATGAAGAATCTCCACGCCATCTAGGCCGTCATCTCGCGCTAGGTCTTTTACTAAATAGTTTTTATAAAATTTAGCTATTGCTTGACCAACTTCACCATAGCCCAAAATTCCAATTTTTTTAAATTTCCTCATTATTAAATAATTATTTTTTTAATACCCAGAAATCAACATACAATAATTTTTCGCGTTTTTCAATTTTGAAGCCAACTTTCCTCATAACTTCTTCTACGTCTTTTATAGTGTGTTTTCCGTCGCCAATTTCCCATTCATGATAAGGATCAATCCAAATTTTCCTTTTGATGAAGCGGCGGTAAAAAGCGCCCGGACTACAGAAACCAGTAGGAATTCTAAAGGTTTATATGTTGGAGTCATTAACAAAAAGTAGCTCGCTCGGTGAGGAATAGTAATTAAAGTGTAGGCGCCAGTTTTTAGATAATCAAAAATATTTTTTAACGACTTCTCTAAATCTTCAAAAGGAATATGCTCTAAGATATCAGCGGCAATTATACAATCAAATTTATTAAATAAATCCTTATTTGTTTCCTGAATTTTACCTAAATAATCTGGCTTTAACTTTTCGTTAATATCCATCGTTTGATATTTCTTGGTGAATTTTTCAAAAACATTTTTTATTGTTCCTTCACCAGCGCCTATCTCAAGCACTATTTTTGGCTTAATTTCTATAAGTTTTTTAAGAATAGCAAAATACCGATACCAATTTAAGAAATCGATTTTATCTAAGAAAATTTCTTTATTCCAATCAAATTGATCTTCAAAATTAAATTTATTCATTGCTTTTTAGCAATTACGCCGATGTTCCAGCCAGAGATATTAAATAGCGGTTTATCAAATAAATTTGATAATTCTACTCCGCAAAAAATTTTTGATTCCCAAAGTTTTCCGCAATGGTCAGCTAATAAACGGTAAGGAAAATAATAACTACCAAACCACTTTTGAGGGTCAAAACCTGCTTTTGCTAATTTATCTTTTAAAATAGGGTAATTATAAAACCGGACGTGGGTTGGATCCCATCCAAGCCAATTTTTATCTCCTTTCAATTTATGAAAAATATTTTAAACTGAATAGTTAAGAGAATGGCTATTTTGAGTGTTTATCAAAATTTTTCCGCTACTTTTTAAATGATAATTCATATTTTCCAAAAAAACTTCATCTTCTTGAATATGCTCAATAACATCTTTAGCAAAAACAAGGTCAAATTTTTTATTGATTTTTATCATAGTGGCGTCCCCCAGAATAAATTCCGCTTGAGGATTCTGATTTTGATTGGCTCTTAAAATTGGCTCGGAAATATCAACACAAATAACTTTAGCTCCTTTTTCTAAAAAATATTTAGTCCAAATACCACCACCCGGTC
>CAYXLL010000061.1:0-2898 GCA_964465875.1 uncultured Candidatus Saccharibacteria bacterium | reverse complement strand
ATGGTAATAATTCTAAAATTCATTTTTCCTCAATTTTACAAAAAATTTTATCTTCTTTAGTCTCAATAATTTCTTGTAATTTCATTTTTTCTTTTGCTTCTATGTATTTATTGCTATCAATAAATTTATAATTAATTTTTTAGCCAATAATTTGTCAATAGTGCTTTTTCCTGATCCTGGCATACCATTAAAGTAATACTGTTAAAGTTTTTCATATTAATTTAAAATTTGCCACTAAATAGCCGACGCCAAATGGTCCTTCATGAGATAAAATTTCCACTTCATAATTTATTTTTGATTCTTCTAAAATTCCTAAAATAAAGCAAAACGATCGAAGACCACATTCGCCGGCGTCAGGATACAGGTCATCTAATTTTAAAATTTTTTCTATATCTTTCTTTTTTAACGCTTCAATTAAATCTTTATCAAATTTTGGCCCATCAGGATGAAAGCCATAAGGACCATCAGCTTTTAAGCAGTGGGATAAATCTCCAGAAGCCACAAGGGCGATTTTTGATTGTTTCATTGTTTGATTAATTAATTTATAGATTTTTTTGCCTTCTTCAAAATAAAATTTTGGCGATTCTAATCCTATCAAATAAGTGTTTATTTCTCCTTTAAAATTTTTAGCTAAAAAGTAAAGCGGAACATTAAAACCCCAATCTTGATGAGGAGAAGAAATAATAATTGTACGAGGATTTAATTTTGTTAATTGACCGCCTAATTTTTCCAATGACTCAATCGTGTTTTTAACTTGAGATCTATCTTCAGGAGATCCAATGTCAGGCAGTAAAATTGGCGCATGAGGACTTATGGCGGCAAAGACTATTTGATTTTTAACTGCTTGATTGTTTGGCATATTTTTTAATTTATTAGTGGAGTTAAATAGTTGATTAATCAATTATATCTAAACTTGCGCCACATTCAGGGCATTCTCTATTTTTATCATATCTTTTAACAGAATAACCAATTCTTTCGATTATTAACTTTTCGCATTTTGGGCAATAAGTATTTTCTCCTTTATGACCAAAAACATTACCTACATAAACATATTTTAAGCTTGCTTTTTTACCGATTTGATAAGCTTTTTCTATGGTTTCAAGTGGCGTGTCTTTGATTTTTTGAAGTTGCCAAGAAATAACGCCAGAAAATTGAGAAATATGCCAAGGCGTTTCAGGACCTAATTCGTTTTTTATAAATTCAGCAATATTTTTAAAAGTTTTTTCGTCGTCATTAAAGGTAGGAATTACCAGAGTTGTAACTTCAGTCCAAATTTTTTTATTTTTTAATCTTTTTAATGTTTCAAGCACTGGTTTTAATTTTGCTCCGCAAACCTTCTGATAAAATTTTTCACTAAATCCTTTTAAATCAATATTAATAGCATCAAGATAAGGAGAGACAAGATTAAATGTTTCTTTTGAGAAATAACCGTTGCTTACCCAAATATTTTTTAATCCTTTTTGCTTAGCAATTTTCATTGTATCTAAAGCGTATTCTAAAAAAACTGTTGGCTCTGTATAGGTATAAGAAATAGAAGGGAGATTACTTTTTAAAGCGATTTCTACAATTTCGTCAGGCGTCATTTCTTCACCACGAATTTCATCTTTTAGCTTTGGTCCTTGAGAAATTTGCCAATTTTGACAATTTAAACACCTAAAATTACAACCCATCGTGGCAATTGACAAAGAAAAAGATCCAGGCAGAAAATTAAACAAAGGTTTTTTCTCTATTGGATCAATATTAATTGCTGCTAATTTACCATAAACTAAAGAATACAATTTACCATTAATATTTTTTCGGACACTGCAAATACCTTTTTGATTAGGAGGAATTTCGCAATAATGAGCGCAGTTTAAACAGCGGACTTTGTTATTATTTAACTCTTTATAAAGATATGCTTCTTTCATTAAATTTATTGTATAATATAAAAGATGGTTTTTGAAGATGAAATAAAAATTAAGACTAAGGGTGATGATGATATCATTAACATTACTGATAATGTTAATGATATAGTTAAAAAATCAAAAATTAAAGATGGTATTGCTTTAATTTTTGCTGTTGGCTCAACTTGCGGTATTACTACTATTGAATACGAACCAAATTTAATTAAAGATTTTCAAGAATTTTTAGAAAGAATTGCGCCGCGAGATAAAAATTATCATCATGATAATACCTGGGGCGATGCTAATGGTTTTTCTCATCTTCGAGCAAGTTTAATTGGGCAATCATTTTGCTGTTCAGTTAAAAATGGCGATTTAATTTTAGGTCAATGGCAACAGATAGTTCTTTGTGACTTTGACAATCGGCCACGAGAGAGAAAAATTATTATAAAAATAATGGGCCTATAAAAATTGTATGAACAAAAAATTAATTTTTATAATTATTATAGTTATTATTTTTATTAGCGTTGTTTTTATATTTTTTTATAAAAAGGCCGATCATTCAACTAAACAAATTACGCAACAAACTATGATAAATTTATCTGGTAAAAAAGTAGCGATGATAATAGCAAGTGAAAATTTTCGCGATGAAGAATATTTTATACCAAAACAAATTTTAGAAGACAGGGGAGTAGAAATTATAACTGCTTCAAATAAAACAGGTGTTGCAAAAAGTGTTAGCGGCAAAGAAGTAGGAGTAGATTCATTAGTTTCTAATGTTAATCCAGACGATTTTGACGCTGTAGTTTTTATTGGTGGTCCTGGGGCGCTTGAAAATTTAGACAATGAAGATTCTTATAAATTAGCACAATCAACAATAAATCAAGGGAAAATCTTAGGAGCAATTTGCGTATCGCCGGCTATTTTAGCTAAATCAGGTGTGCTTAAAGACAAAGAGGTAACCGTCTGGTCAAGTTCTTTAGACAAAAGCGCTATAAAAATTTTAGAGCAAAATGGA
>CAYXLL010000060.1:0-2919 GCA_964465875.1 uncultured Candidatus Saccharibacteria bacterium | reverse complement strand
TCGCACCTCTCGCCTTACGGCGGCGGGCTGTTAGCCCGTACAAGCGCCTTGTAATTAATACAAGGTTAGGTGTCCGGACTTTCCTCCCCATCGCTTAAAATATAAAAGCAATGAGGCTATCGCTCCCTTGCCAGTTTACCCTTCTAAGTTTTTAAAAGAATTATTATATTATACCAATTTTTTTATTCAATAGTCAATATAAATTTAACTAAAACATACCTTTTTGGCTGTTTAATGCTTGATTTACTAATTTATCAGCTTCTTTATTTTCTTCTCGAGGAATATAAATAAAACTTACTTTTTTAAAATCTTGTTTTAAATTCCAAACTGTAATAAATAATTCTTGAAGATTTTTTTCTTTTATTTTATTTTCTCCATTAAGTTGTTTTGTAATAAGCTCGCTATCGCTTCTGATTTCAATAATTGATTGTTTCGCTTTTTTGTTACCAATTAGATGTTTGATTTTTTTTAAAGCAAAAATTATCGCTTGATATTCAGCTTCATTATTTGTAGTTTCTCCTAAATACTCACTATAATATTTTTCTTGATTTTCTAATTTGATAATAAACGCTGCTGCAGCTGGGCCCGGATTCCCCCTTGCTCCTCCATCACAATAAATAATAATTTTTTCATTCATTATTTTAGAGCTCCATTAATTTTTTAAAAATTTCATAAGTGGTTTTCGCGTCTGCTAAAGCACGGTGTTTGTCGGTTTCTTCTATCCCAAAATATTTTGCTAAATTTGAAAGAGAAAAATATTTTATTTCTGGTTCTATTTTGTAAAGTTTGGCATAAGCAATACTAATTGTGTCCAAGCTTCTTCTAGCAAATTTTTCTTCGAATCCATTGTCTTCAATTGCTTTTCTTAACCACATTAGATCCCAGTTTACATTGTGTCCAATGATTAATGCGTCTTTCACTTTCATAAGAAATTGGTTTAGAGCCGATTTAATATCTACAGCGTTTTTCCAATCTTTATCATTATAACCACTAATTAATAACGCTTCTTTATCAGCTGTTTCGAGATGTTGAGGTTTAACTTTAATATCCCATTCTTCAATTATTTTAAAATCTGGTTGAGAAACCAAGACAAGACCGATCTCTAAAATCTCGCTTTTTAAAGAAAGACCCGTTGTTTCAAGATCAATAAAAGCTAAATTTTTTTCTTTTTCGTTTAAATTATCGCTATTATTCATAATTATTTTTCTAAATAAATTTTGATTCTCTATTCTTAATATTTTATTTTAATGCTTCAATACCGGGCAATTTCTTTCCGCTTAAAAATTCAAGCATTGCTCCCCCACCAGTAGAGAGGAACACTCTTTTGTTATTGAGAATTGAGAATTGAAAATTGAAAATTGCCGATATAGTTTCACCGCCACCAATGATAATTTTTGCTTTTTTTTTGTTTTTCAAAAGCGCTTCGGCAATTTTTTTTGTTCCTTTGGTAAATTTTTTATCTTCAAATTTTCCCATTGGTCCATTCCAAATAATAGTTTTAGCAGATTTAATTTTTTTAGAATAAAAATTAATAGTTTTGGGGCCAATGTCTAAAATTTTTTTATTTTCTACAACAAAATCAATTGGAAGAAAAATTTTTTTTGGCGCTCGTCCTAATATTTTTTTCGCTTCAGGAATCATTTCTTTTTCATAAAGCGAATCCCCTATTTTTAATCCTTGTGCTGCTATAAAAGTGTTGGCAATTCCACCGCCAATTAAAAAACAATCAACCTTTTTAAGGAAATTATTTATTAAACCAAGCTTATCAGAAATTTTTGCTCCACCGATAATAATCATTAAAGGTCTATTTGGATTTTGAAGCGCCATGTTTAAATTTTTGATTTCTTTTTCTAATTGAAAACCAGCATAGCTTGGTAAATAATTTGTAATTGCTGCAACTGAAGCATTTTTTCTATGAGAAACAGCAAAAGCATCATTAACATAAAAAGTCCCTAAACTTGCTAACTTTTTAGCAAAATTTTTATCATTTTTTTCTTCATCTTCAAAAAATCTCAAATTTTCTAAAAGAAAAATGCTACCAGCCGGCGAATTATTTATTGTTGTTAAGGCACGCTGAAAAAACAATTCAGATGGATACAAGAAATTGATAAAATTTATTTTTTTATCTAAAAGTTTAGATAAAATTTTACTGAATGGTTTTAGGCTAAAATTTTTATAATTTTGAATTTTGAGTTGTAATTTTGATTTTTGATTTTTGATTTTTGATTTTTTGATGGGTCTTCCCCGATGGCTTAAAATTACCACTTTTACTTTTTTATGAATTAAAAATTTGATTGTCGGCAAAATAGTTTTTATTCTAAATGGAACATTCTTATGGTCCTTTTCCCAATTTTCCAATTCTTTATTCTCGATGTTTAAATCAATCCGCAACAAACAGATTTCATCAGATAAATTTTTATTTTTCAAATCTTTTAAAAATTCCATGGTCTAAATTAAATCATCAAGCGGGATACGGGAGTTGAACCCGTCTTTCATCCTTGGGAAGGATGCGTTGGGCCGCTCAACTAATCCCGCACTATGGCGTGATAATTATTGTTTGTTCGCCTTCTTTTTTATAATTAAATTTTGATCGTAGTTCTTTTTCTAGATTTTCTGGTTTAGAATAATATTCTAGATCTGATTTTAATTTCTCGTTTTCTTTCTGAACAGCCTCAAGTTGGCTAGAAAGTTCATTAAATTCTTTTTTTAATTTCTGATTTTCCTTATTAATTGTAAAAACCTCATAGCCAATGCCAATCAAAACGACTATTAAAATTATTATTATTGTTGTACGCATAAATAAAATATAGCAGTTTTTAATTTTTTTTTCTACTTTAATCTAAAGGCCTATAAATGACCTTCAATTTATGAAAGTTCAAAGTTAAAATTTGAGACTAAATTTTATTTATCCACTAAAAT
>CAYXLL010000059.1:0-3004 GCA_964465875.1 uncultured Candidatus Saccharibacteria bacterium | reverse complement strand
TATATCAGTAGCTACTTCTAGTATCGCTGCTGAAAGAACAGA
Source organism: uncultured Candidatus Saccharibacteria bacterium (assembly GCA_964465875.1). Lineage (GTDB taxonomy): Bacteria > Patescibacteriota > Minisyncoccia > UBA6257 > UBA9933 > CAYXLL01. The sequence goes on along the minus strand of CAYXLL010000059.1, from coordinate 2,962 downwards.
TGGTACTTCATTGGATGATATTGATGGCAGCACTGCTACATCTGATGTTATGAGAGTAACTACTGTTGCCCCAGTTCCATCATTTGTTAGCGCAACTGCTAGTTACGGCAGACCCGCTCCTGAGACCCCTGCTGGCACAATACAGGCTACCTTTACTTTTGACTTAACAGCAAAAGGTAAAGATATTTTCGTCCAAAAAAATAATGCTACTAGCACTAGCGATTATTCCGTTAAGCTTATTGGTAATGCTGCTAGTACCACGCCTGACACTATTAATGTTAGTGCTAATAGTGTAGCAGTAGCGGATGGTAATGCTTATAAGATTCCTAAGGGTCAGACAGCTAGATTTACGATTGATGTGGCTAACTCAAGTAATGCTAGTACTACTACTTACTGGGGTCAGTATTGCTACTTTGTTTTAGAAGGATTTGATTGGGGCACAGCAGCTGACCTAACAGGCGGAGACGCTATTAACTTCCTTGACACCAGTGTCTGGAGAAGTAATGCAGTGTTGGTTAACTAATCTCTGTTTTTCAGAAACAACACAAAAAGAGCCCGAGAGGGCTCTTTTTGGTTGAGGTAAAATTATAATTTTACCTCAACCAAAAATCTAAATATTAAACTTTAAAAGTAAAAAATTGGAGCAAAAACCGAACGAAAAAGAGCAGGTGTTGTGCTATAGCACAACACCTGTCCTACAAATTTACATATTTGTATACAGCTACTACGATTTTACGAATTATTTCTTTCTTCTTCTTACTGGTACCAGCGAAAAAATAATTAAAATCACTCCTATTATTATCGCGTTCCAGGCAGCGAGATTATATTGAAAAAATCCCAAAATCCACGGCGAAACAATCAGCCAAATACCTATTATTAAAATTGGCAAAGAGATTTTCTTCATTAAATTAATTTTAACATTTTATTTTACAAAAAGACAATATCATTTATAAAATCGATGCCTTTTGATCATAGATGTCTTTTGATTCTTTTGACTATGAATGTTTCATAAAAAAAGAAAAACCTTTATGTTAATTGATTTAAATTAATGATTGAGAATTTAATAAGCGCTAATAAATTGTTAAATTGTTCAGACAAACAAAAAATCCTCCGCTTTTGCGGAGGATTTTTTGTTTGTCTATCTTCGGAAAGATCCTCGATTTTGTCTTGAAGATCTCATCTTTTCACGATGACAGTCGCGGCAAAGAAGTTGATCAAATCTAGCTGGATCTGGTTCAAATGGTAAATCTGTGATTTCAGCTCCACACTTTGAACATTTCCAGCTTCCATGATGCATTTCTCTTTCAAAACCGCCTTGATTATTCTGATTATTATCGAAAGCCATTTTTATTATTCACCCGGTAGTATTAATTCTCTACAAGGGCTATATTACTTAGTTTAGTCGACTATTTAGTCTCGTTTGAGCAAAGCTCAACAGGGGCTTCTAAACTTTATTTAATTGTTAAATTATATTAATGCTATCTGCCGACTGTATTTAGAAAATTATCAATAGTTTCTTGAAACGTTTTATAAAGCTGATCGCCAACTAACGCTTGACCATTAACAAAGAAAGTCGGTGTTCCTTCTACTTTTGCTTCTGTTGCTTCGTCGTTCCATTTCTGGATTAGGTCATCATATTTTGTTGAATCATAACAAGAAGAAAGTTGATTTTTATCTAAATTTAATTTTTCACCGACATTCAAAATTAATTGCTTTAATTGATCCGCTGTCTCAATGTTATTTTGGAATAGATTAAAAGCGTTTTGAAATAAATAATCAGTAAAATCCCAATATTTATTTTGTTCTGAGGCGCAAAGAGAAGCTTTTGCTAATTCTCCCGGAAAAACGCGAGAGACAAATTTTGCTTTTCCAGTATCAATATAATCTTTTTTTAATTGAGGAAATGTTTTTTCTTGAAAATTAATGCAATGGCCGCAGAGAAAACTAGAATATTCAACAATTGTTACTGGCGCATTTTTATCGCCTAAAATTGGTTCATCATTTAAAACTTGGGGAGCTATGTAAGCTTGAGAATTTTGATTTGATTGAGTGTTTTGATTTTGCTCAACATTTTCGTTGTTTTGATTAGATTGATTCGCTGTATTTACTTTTTTCGTAGAATAAGCGTAATAAAAAATAGAACCGGCGATTAATATCGCGGCAACTATTATGACTGTAATTAGAGTTTTTTGATTCTTATTCATAAATCTGCTTTAATTAAGAAAGTTTAGTAAGTATAGCAGTGCAGTAAAAAAAAGTCAAATGCAATCTTTAATTAGAATCATTGATTTTTTGTTTTTATGTTTGCAAAAATAAAACAATTTCTTTTTAAAAATAAATCAGTTCGTCAGACAGTTGCTAAAAATACTTTTTGGCTGACTTTTGGAGAATTGGTTGGAAGAATTTTAAGAGTCGGCGTTGTTATTTACGCAGCCAGAATCTTGAAGGCTGATGGTTTTGGAGTGTTTTCTTATGCGATGGGCTTAGCCGCGCTTTTTACGATTTTTTCTGATATTGGCTTGAGCGGAGTTTTAACTCGTGAAGGCGCAAAAAACCCAGAAGAACGGGAAAAATATTTCAGCACTAGTTTTGTTCTTAAAATTATTTTACTTATTATCAGTTTTTTAATAGTAATGCTTGGCGCGCCGCATTTTACAAAAATTCCTCTATCAACAGACCTTTTATTATTTGTTACTTTGCTTTTGCTTTTTGATTCTTTGCGCGGGTTTGGAGTTTCGCTTTTCAGGGCAACAGAGAAAATGGAGATAGAAGCTTTTTCTAATATTTTAACGCAAGGGATTATTTTGATTGCCGGAATTTTAATTCTTAAATTTTCTCCTTCGCCGGAACATTTAGCTTTTAGTTATGCTCTTGGCAGCGCGGCTGGCCTGCTTTTTGTTTTAATTTATCTTTGGCCATTTTTTAAAAAATTTTGGCGGAATTTTGATAAAAATTTAGTTAA
>CAYXLL010000058.1:1461-3248 GCA_964465875.1 uncultured Candidatus Saccharibacteria bacterium | reverse complement strand
CATTCCGTAACTTTTTTTAATATTTTCAAGAACTATATTTTTCGTGTCTTCCCACATGCCAATTTCTTCCAAAGAAAGCGGTTTTTGAGTTGCTGGTAAAAGACGCATTTCTACTTTTTCGCCATAAAAAGTCGGCACTATTGATACACGAATATCAACTAATTGTTGGCCAATACTGTAGCGGACCCGACCATCTTGCGGCCTTAAATGTTCATCAACCTTAAGGCCCCCCAAAATTTTTATTCTTGCAATAATAGCTGGATGAATCTCTTTTGGAATTCTAATAATTTCACGCAAAATTCCATCAATTCTGAATCTTACTAAAATATTATCTTCTAAAATTTCTAAATGAATATCAGAAGCTCTAATTGAAGCAGCATAAGAAAGAAAATTATCAACAATAGCGACAATCGGCACCTGAGTCGCTGCTTCTTCTAGGGTCAAAGATTTCATCTTAAGCGACTCTTTAATGCTTTTTTCTACCACTTCTTTAAAGTCTTGTGCTAATTGTTGGCCATACAAAATAAATCCTTGATTAAGATCATCAGCCGTAGCCAAATAAGGTTTAATTTTTGCTTCTAAATGTCTTTCTAAAAATTTTATAGTTTCTAAATCACCTGGATCTTCCATTGCTACCTTTAACAGCCCCTCCGGAGTTTTTCCAAAAACGATTGCTCTTTTTCTTCGAGCGATGTCTTCGCTTAATGTATGCAATAAACTAACATCAATCGGCTGAGTAGTTAAATCAATTCTTTCAACGCCTAAATAATTAGAAATTAGATTATAAAAATAATCTTGAGTAATAATTCCCTGGGAAATCAAAACATCAGTTAAAGATTGGCCCATTCTTTCAGCCTCTGTTTTTAATCTATCAAAAGATTCTTCAGTAATAAGTTTTTCTTTAATTAAACTTTCTTTAAGTTTTTCAAGAGGAATTTGAAGCATAGTCTATATTTAATTTAAAATGTAAATCTCAATTTGAATTTTATATTTTTAATATTTTCCATAACGACAAATCTTTCAACCAAATCATATTAATTATTATAACAAATATTGCCACAGGAAGCCACAAATAGTAAGCGGAAAATCGCTTTCTAGTGACTATCGCTCCTATTAAAATAGAGATGAGAATTGCAACTATATAAAGTAAAAATATTGGATAGCCAGTTAAAAAAATACCAATGGCTCCAAAATACGGCTCTTCTTTTTCAAAAAACCGCTCGCCAAATTTTTTATTAAAAAAATTTGCCACCCAAATAAAAATTAAAGCCACTATTAAAGCAATTAATGGTTCTATAAAAAAATTATAAAAAGAATAAAACAAAAAATAATTGATGCTATTATAAGGAGGGAGGAGAAAAGACGATGGAGAATTATTTAGCCAAAGAAAAAATTGACTTCTAGTTTGCCAAAGGGAAAAAATAAAAACTAAAATAATCATTCCAATAAAAACGTATTTATATATTTTTAGAAGATTAACCGAAGAGCGTCGCTTTAAAAAAAGCGACGCTCCCCATAAAACTGCTAAAATTACGAGAGAAAATATATTCATTCTGAAAATTATTTCTTGTGATAAATTACAGATTTAAATTTGTTCCTTTCTCGTACCAACAAGAATTTTCTGTGTAAGTACTAGGGCAATTGTTTCTATCTCCTCCATCAGTTTTCATATTGTCACGATATTTTACGCTTTCAAGCCGCGTATCTATCTCAAAATTAAGACTAGGCGAATTAGTTGCTTTGTAAGCGTAGGTGTAACTAGCATTATTAGTTGGATCTAAAGGCAA
>CAYXLL010000058.1:0-1361 GCA_964465875.1 uncultured Candidatus Saccharibacteria bacterium | reverse complement strand
TTAATAATATCACGTGTAAAAATTTTGCAAAAGTGGATAACTGCTCCCTTACAAAATTAACTAATTTTAGTATTTTGAACTATTATTTTTAACTTTGATATTTACACTTTAAATTTTAAGCAAGGAATTCTTTAATTTTTTCCACTAAGTCATCTAAAGAAGTTTTAGCTTTGACAAAATATTCTACAGCTCCTAATTCTTCGCCTTTTTGAATATCAGTTTCTTGACCAAGATTAGAAATAATAATAATCGGTACTTCTTCAACCGCCAAAGAAGGATCAGAACGAATTTCCTCCATTACTTCAAAGCCAGATTTTTTAGGAAGAATAAGATCTAAAAGAATTAAATTAGGCTTTTCTGTTTTTAATAGTTTTATAGCTTCCTCTCCATCATGCGCCAAAACAACTTCAAAATTTTCTTTAAGAAGCCTATTTTTCAAAACCGATGACAAAAAAACATCGTCTTCTACCAATAAAATTTTAGTCATAAATTATATTATAACAATAAAGTCTAAAAAAATCCAAAGCTCAAATAACAAATGCTAATCTCGAATTAATTATTCTAATCACTCTAATTACTCAAATTATTCTAATCAATAACTAAATTATAAAATTATAATAGAAATCCAAATGATAAAATCCAAAGATTTCATGCATCACGTCATCTATCGTACATTATGTATCACAAAATGCATCACAAAAACAGTAAGAAACGTTTGTAGTTTGGATTTTTGTAGCTGCTCGAATCTTCTTCGCAGACAAAATCAGAATTTTTCTGGTTACCCTATGTATGCTTCTCGCTAACACTAGCCATTGAAAAATTTAAAGATTGCTAATTAGAAGATTATTTTAAAATCTTTTTAATCTTTCAGTCTTATAATCTTACAATGTATTGAAGCATAATCGACAAATTTAGTTTAATTGTTTCACGCACAGCTTCCGCTACGCGTGCCTTGTTACGACTTCGCCCCTCTCGCCGAGTTTAGATTGTCCCCACGCCAATTCTGCCAAATTTTTAATAGAAATTAGACGACAATTAGTCATAATCTCTTTTAGTAAATAATTTCTCAAAATATTTTTTAATCTTTATAAAAGATTTACATTATTTGCTTTAGCAAAATTGGTGTGGGGATTCCTCTACTCCCGGCTCGCTTGGCGTGACGGGCGGTGAGTACAAGACTCGAGAACGTATTCACCGCGGCGTGCTGATCCGCGATTACTAGCGATTCCGGCTTCATGAGGGCGGGTTGCAGCCCTCAATCCGAACTGGGGCCGGATTTTTGGGATTAGCTCCGCCTTGCGGCTTAGCAACCCTTTGTTCCGGCCATTGTATCATGAGTGTCGCCCAGGACATCAGAAGGC
>CAYXLL010000057.1:0-3285 GCA_964465875.1 uncultured Candidatus Saccharibacteria bacterium | reverse complement strand
ATTGTCGCCATTATTAGTAACCCAGACATAAGGTGTTGATAAAGCAGCAGAGGTGGTAAATGTCGTATCACTTCCATAACCCCAACCAGCTGAGTTTTTGGCTTTAGCTCGGAAATGATAGGTGGTATTAGAAGAGAGGCCAGAAATTCCCAGAGAAAAAGAACCAACGCCACCTGCCCAATTAGAAGTTGTTTGAGAGCCATAACTAGTAGTTTGACCATAATCAAAACCAACTATTGTGACAGAAGCGCTGCCTTCGTTAGTAATAAGTCCATTTAAGGTAGCAGAATTAACTCCTATGTTAGTTGCTGTTTGAGTGGTAAGAAAAGGAGAAGATGGTTGCTGATCTAAAGCCGCAGCTTTTCCACCTTCAATTTTACCATTAGCATAAATATAAATGGTAGAAGAAGCAGAAGTGTTAGCTTTTAGAGCAATAGTGATATAATCAGCGGCTTGCGGCAAACCAGTAATAGCAGAAAAAACAATATTTTTTGATTGCTGATCAGCTGGAGCAAGAAAAACCACTGCTTCGTTTAAAGTAGTAGTGGAAATTATATCCGCGCTATTATAAGTAGAACTAGCAAATAAAGAATAAAAATCAGAATTATTTTGAGGATTTTCAAAATGAACTCCCCAAGGTCTGGCGTTTTCCTGAGCAATTGCCCGGCTTTGAGCATCCCTCAAAGTGGCAACAATTTTTTGCGCTTCTAAATTTAAAGTCTGACTGGAGCGATAATTAACCAAATAAAGAGTGCCAATAGAAGTAAGAGCTGCGATAACACCGATACTGATTAAAAGTTCAACAAGAGTAAAAGCAGAATCTCGATTGAAAGATTGAAAAATTGAAAAATTGAAAGATTTATTATTTTTTCTCATTAAAATTTAAATTAGCAATTTTACAATTTTGCAATCTTGTAATCTTGTAATTTTACTTAGAATGAAGTTGTTAATTGATAGACTGGGACTAAAATAGAAACTGCTATTAAACCAATAATTCCTCCTATAAATACTAACATAAGTGGCTCTAAAAAGGAAACTAATATTTTTATAGAGGCCTGAATATCGGCTTCGTAAAAATCAGCCAAAGTTGCAAGAACATCTTCGATATGACCAGTTTTTTCAGAAATTGCCACTAAATTAACTACCATTCTTGGAAAAACTGACTCTCGGCGGAAAGCATCTCCAATTGTCAAACCTTTACTTATCCCCTCTCTTGAAATTCTTAATAAGCTATTTTTTATTTCTTGATAATCCACTGCCTGAGCTGTAATTTCTAAAGCATCAATGATCGGTAGTCCTGCTTTAAGTAATGATGATAAAGTAGTACAAAAACTTTGAAGAGCAATGTTTTTAACAACTGTTTTTACAACTGGAATTTTGGTAATCAATCTTTGCATAAAAGCTTTGCCAGTTTCTGTCCGAGTAAAAAAATACCAACAGAAAATAACTAAAGCAGCTAAACCAAAAAGAACAAAAATTATATTTCTGCCTAAAAATAAGCCAATAGCAAAAACTATTCTTGAAAATGTTGGCGGTTTGATATCGCTATTTTCAAAAATTTTTGCAACTCTTGGCAAGGCAAAAGTAGTTAAAAGAATTAAAACGCCAAGAGAGCCAACTAAAAGTAAAACCGGATAAGTTAAAGACGATCTTACTTGTCTTCTCAGATCTGCTTCTCTCTCTAATGATTTCGATAAGTCTTCAAAAACTTGATCTAAATTTCCAGAAGCTTCACCAGCCTTTACTAAATTGACGAAGACAGGAGAAAAATATCTTGGATATTTAGCAAAAACTGTATAAAAAGGTTGGCCTTTTTCTAATGTTGATTTAATTTCCGTTAGTAAAGCTTTTACTGCTGGCTTGTCAAAATCTTCTTTTAAGACATCAACAGCCCTTAAGATATCAGTGCCTACTTTTAACATTACTGCTAAATATTTAGTTAAAAATATTTTATCTTCAACAGTGATACTAGAACTTTGCCGAAACAAATTACGCTTTTTAGTTAAAGTAAGTTCGCTTACAGTTTTTAAAGATATTGGCCGCAAGCCTTCTTTCGCTAAATATTCTAGAACATCATTGGTAGAAGATGCGTCAAGATCTCCTTCAACAACTCTACCGTCATTTTTAGCTGCAACAAAATGAAAAATCATGATAATGTTATAATTGTTTTATTTGTTCTATTCGTTTTGATTAGTTAAAAATTTATCCAGAGAAATGAGCTTAAAATATAGTTCTTGAATAAGATTTTTAATTTTTTCATATGCATTATTATTGCTAATATATTTCTGATTCAACGCTATTTCAAGACACGTCATTGTCTCCATTTAAGTTGAGATGTTAGACAAAATTTTTCTTCGGAGGGGAAATCCTTAGTAAAACGATAAATTTCATTTACTAATTTCATCGCAATTTTCCAAACCTCAAGGCGATAAAAGCCGTACTCAATTTTTTTTGTTCATAAATCAATCGTTTAGAACAATTAGAACAAGCGTAGCGATAAAATATTTAGAACAAATGCCTATTCTCTTGTCGATCTGAAGACTTCTTCGATCGTTGTAATGCCCAGTTCTACTTTTCTTAAGCCATCTTCAAATATTGTTATCATCCCCTGCTTTCTTGCTAATTCACGTAATTTATCTAAAGAAAAATTCGGCTCAATGATGGCTTCTCTTACTTCTTTAGTAATATTTAAAATTTCAAAAATACCAATTCTTTCTCTGTAGCCACTGCCGCCGCAAGCCGCACAACCATGCCCTCGATAAAAAGTTTTAGGAATTTTTACTTCAGCCTGAGGATTAATCAATCTAAGTTGTTTTTTTATAGCCTCAATTACCGCTGGTTCTGGTTCATACGATTCAATGCAATTCATACAAATTCTTCTTACTAAACGCTGAGACGCTACGGCATTTAGAACGCTAGAGACCAAAAATGGCGGTACTCCTAAATCGATCAATCGCGGAATGGCTGTTGGCGCATCATTAGTATGTAAACTTGACAGAAGAAGATGACCAGTTAAAGCAGCATTAACACTGATATTTGCTGTATCGCTGTCACGAATTTCACCAACCATAATAATATTAGGATCTTGTCTCAAAATAGAACGTAAACCATTAGCAAAAGTTAGATCTGCCAAAGGATTAACTTGAATTTGATTAATATATTTAATGGCGTATTCAATAGGATCTTCAATCGTGACAATATTTACTTCTGGTTGATTTAAAATATTTAAAACTGAATAAAGAGTAGTAGTTTTACCGCAGCCAGTTGGTCCACAAATAAGCACCA
>CAYXLL010000056.1:0-3358 GCA_964465875.1 uncultured Candidatus Saccharibacteria bacterium | reverse complement strand
GCCTACAAGCGGAGAAGCGAAGATTTGTGGTTATGATATAGTGGCTCAAAAAGATGAAGTTAGAAATTCTATTGGTATTGTATTTCAAGAGCCGGCATTAGATAATCGTTTAACAGGAAGAGAAAATTTAGATTTTCATGCGCGACTTTATGGATTAGATAAAAAAACTCGTCAAGAAAGAATTAAAGAAGTTTTAGAAATGGTGGAATTAGAAGATAAAGCCGACATTATAGTTAGAGATTATTCAGGTGGCATGCAAAGAAGACTTGAAATTGCTAGAGGTTTGATGCATTATCCTAAAGTTTTATTTTTAGATGAGCCGACTTTAGGACTTGATGCCCAAACGCGCCGTCGCATTTGGGATTACATTTCAGAATTAAACAAAAGAGAAAAAGTAACTATTATTTTGACAACGCACTACATGGAAGAAGCTGACTATTTATGCGAAAGAGTAGCGATAATTGATTTTGGGAAAATTGTTGCATTAGATACTCCAGCGAATTTAAAAAATATTTTAGGAGGTGACGTTATTTCAATAGAAGCAATTCCTTCAGATAAAGCATTTCAAATTTTTCAACAAATTTCTTGGGTTAAAAAAATCACTAAACATAATGGTGAAATTAGTCTTAATTGTGAACAAGGAGAAAAGAAAATCCCTCTTTTAATGAAATTAGATCAAAAGAATCTTAGTTTTGAAATAAAATCAGTAAATTTAAGAAAGCCAACATTAGAAGATGTATTTCTGCATTTTACCGGCAAAACTATTCGTGAAGCAGAGGCAAATCAAGACGAAAAAAATAAAAAAAGAGTAAGAAGAAGGATGAGAAGATAATTTTATTTTTTTTAAAATTATTATGGAATTAAATAATTCACAAATTTCTAAAAATATCTCTGAAAGTTTTAATGGGGGATCGATTGGACAAACGATTTATGTAATGTGGCTGCGAGAAATGAAAAGATTTTTACGAGCTAAAAGCCGCCTTATCAGTACTTTAGCTATGCCATTTTTCTTTCTTTTGACTATGGGATTTGGTTTAAATTCTAGTTTTACTTTGCCGGGCTCACCACGAGGAGTAAATTATCTTAATTTTTTAGTGCCGAGCATTATTGGCATGACGATGCTTTTTACTTCACTTTTTGCTGGAATTTCTGTTTTGTGGGATAGAGAATTTGGGTTTTTAAAAGAAATAATGGTTGCTCCTGTTAAAAGATCGGCAGTTATTTTAGGTCGAATTGCTGGTGGCATTACAACTGCTCTTATTCAAGGAATTTTAACTTTAATCGTCTCTTTTTTTCTAGGGTTTAAAATTTTGAATCCTTTTGGATTTATTTTAGCTTTTGTTTTTATGATTTTAATCGGCGGTAGTTTTATTGGTTTCGGCGTTGCTATTGCTTCAGTGATGACAGACACGCAAGGATTTTCTTCAATTATGAATCTTATTACTTTTCCAATTTTTCTTTTATCAGGTGCTTTTTTCCCGGTTTCTAATTTTCCGAGTTGGCTGCGGCCGTTTGCTTATATTAATCCTTTGACTTATGGAATAGATGGTTTACGGGGCAGTCTAATCGGTTTTGCTCAATTCCCTTTATCTTTAAGCTTAGGAATTCTTTTAGGAGTTGGATTTTTAATGGTTGCTTTAGGCTCGTACCTTTTTAGTAAAATTGAGGTTTGATTTACAAAAAAGTGATTTTTTGGTATAATAAAAAATAGTACATAATTGCCATAGAACTTTTCAAATTTAATAAAATATTAAAATCTTAAGAGAGATAAAGGAGGCAAAGATGAGAAAATTTTGGATTGTAGGGATACTGTTTTTTGCAGTTGAAGTTTTTTCAGAAGATGTTTTGATCGAAAAAATTATTTATCCAGCAGACGTTATTGTTTTTAACACTAAAGAACTTGAGACGATCAAAAAGGAAACAGCTAAATATTCCTTAGCGAAAGCTTTTGCAATAGCCCAAGCATCTAAAGATAAAGAAACGGCAGCAACTATTTTGCAGATAAGTAAAAAAGGGACTGATCTTCTTAGACCTTTTGCATTAGGCGAAATTAATTTTTCTCTTGTTCCTGAAAGTAATAGTAAAGAAGTTATTGAAGGAGAAAATTTAGTAATTGATGCTTATACTTACGGCGTAGCTAAAATAAAAAATGATGATATTATAAGAATAGCAAAGGAATGGAACACATCTTCTAAAAGAATTATTGAAGGCCTACAAGAAGCAATTTGTTATCAGATTAGAAATTATAGACAAATTTTTTCTCCGCTTGATCCGATTGAACCTTTTGGCCCTAATTTTAAAGTATGTGTTTTTACAAAAGAAAATATTTTTTTCTCTAGAGAGAAAAAAATTACAGAAGAAAGTTATCCAAGAAACACTATTTTAATTTTGAAAGCAAATACTCAAAATTTTAAATGCTGGAAAATCGAAAAAGAATTGAATATCCAAGAAATTTCTTCAGATATTTTAAAAATTAAAATATCTGAACCTCTAAAAATTACTGCTATCTTTTGAGTTTAAAAAGTCCTGATAAATTATTATCAGGACTTTTTTTATTTTAGCAGAAATTTATTTTATCACTTAATTTTTATATTTGTGAATAAAGTGGATAAACTGTTGATAATTTACTATTTAATTTCAGAAAAATGGCTTAAATAAATGACTTTTTTGATGATTAAAAACTGTAAATTTGCCATTTGACAAAAGAAGGCCTAGTGGCATAAACTTTGAATAAAGTGGTGATTTGTGGATAACTATGGGGATAAGTAGTCAAAATGGTGAATAATATTCAAATATACAAATTCGTAAAATCTTGTTTTTAAAATTCGTACATTAGTGATTATTTGTAAATTCGTAAAAAAATTAATATGTTTATCGGTGAGTATCAACACAATTTAGATCCAAAAGGAAGATTAGCTATACCGGTTAAATTTCGAGAGAAATTAGAAAAAGGAGTAATTATTACGCGAGGAATTGATCGATGTTTATTTGTATTTGCTAATAATGAATGGGAACAATTGGTAGAAAAATTAATTAAACTTCCTTTAGCTCAAGCTGACTCGCGGGCTTTTGTTAGATTAATGTTGGCTGGAGCAATTGATTCAAAAATTGATTCTCAAGGTAGAATTTTAATTCCTGATTATTTAAGAAAATATGCAGATTTAAAAAAATCAGTGGTGATTGCTGGGCTTTATAATCGAGTTGAAATTTGGGACGCAGAAAATTGGCAGCAATATAAGCAGAAAATTGAAAGTCATTCTGAAGAAGTTGCAGAGAGATTAGGAGAATTAGGAATATAAATAGAAATGTAAAATTAAAAAATCAAAATGAAAAATGAAATTATTCTAATCAATAATTA
>CAYXLL010000055.1:0-3369 GCA_964465875.1 uncultured Candidatus Saccharibacteria bacterium | reverse complement strand
TCCTATCCACATCAAAATCATTGAACCAGCAATAATTAAAATAGTGCTCTTTAAAAGATCAAACAGCCCTGAACTAACAACTATGCCTTGATTAATTAATAAATTTAGAAATGCGTAAGCTTGAACAGCGGCTAATGGAACAGTAATATAGCGGCACCAACGGTTAAATTTTGCTTGACCAGCTGCTCCTTCTTCATAATACATTGCCTTAAGTTTTGGAAATATTAGAGTTAAAAGTTGCATAATAATAGTAGCAGTAATATAAGGACCAAGACCAAGCATTGCAATAGAAAGTTTTTCCAAAGCGCCGCCACTAAAAATATTCAAAAAACCAAATAACTGGTTAGTGCTAAGAAAATCTTTTAAATGAGCAATATTAATATTAGGAATTGGAATAACAGCTAAAATTCTAAAAACAACCAATAAGCCAGCGACGATAAGAATCTTTTTCCTTAGGTCTTTAATTTTAAAAATTTGAATAAATTTCTTAAACATATCCTAAACTTAAATAAAATATAATAAAAAATTCATGAGGTAGAATTTATAAAATACTACCACCGGCTTTCTCAATTTTTTCTTTAGCTCCTTTAGGAACTTCAATGTCATTAGATATTTTAAATACTTTCGTTAATTCCCCTTTTCCAAGAATTTTAATTTTTTTATCACTTTTATTTATCAAACCACTTTCTATCAAAACTTTTCTATTAATAATTTCATTATTAATCTTTTGATCTAAATCAATAAGATTAATAATCTTTGCTTTAGGTTTAATAAATTTAAAATCTATCCCTCTGAGTTTTGGCATTTTCAAAATATTTTCTTTGGTGGCTGGTTTTATTCTTCGCCCTGCTCTTGACTTCTGTCCTTTTAAGCCACGACCAGAATAAGTACCTCGTTTACCACCGCGAGCAATTCTTTTTTTCTTTTTAATTTTAAATTTTGGTTGAACTTGATGTAATTGCATATTAAGAATTTAAAATGTAAATATCAAAATGAAAAATGACAATGTAAAATGTTAAAATTATTTAATCATTTTGTAATTTTGAATTGTCATTTTGATTTTTGAATTTTGAAATTTGAATTTTCTTAAGCGCTTCAATTGTCGCCAAAGCATTAGTTAGTTTGTTTTTTGTTCCACCTAAACATTTAGCTGAAGCATCCTTAACGCCAGTTAATGAAAGCACCGACCTAACGCTACCTCCAGCTTTAAGACCATGCCCTTTTTTTGCTGGCCTAATTAAAACTCTAGCGGCACTAAATTTTGCTTCTACATCATAAGGAATAGTGCCATTTTTCAAAGGAACAGTGAATAAATTTTTCATTGCTTGATTTTTAGCTTTTGCCACAGCTTGTGCTACATCAAGACCTTTAGCAATACCTGCACCTATTCTCCCTTTTGAATCCCCAACTATGACCGTGGCTCGGAAACGAAAACGTTTGCCACCAGCAACTACTCGCGTAACGCGCCGTAAGTCTAAAACTACATCTTTAAATTCCGATTTATTAGATTGATCTATTTTTTGAATCATTAAAATTAATTATATGTCTTTGTTAATCTATAGATTTGTACAAATGTACAGATCTAATTCTTTAACATTTGTATATTCGTAGATATTCGTAAATTCGTAACAATATTAAAACTTTAATCCTTTTACTCTAGCACTTTCTGCTAATGTTTTAATTCGACCATGATATTTATAATTTCTTCTATCAAAAACTACATTTGTAATATTTTTTTCTTGAGCTTTTTGAGCTATTTTCTCGCCTAATTGCTCTGCTCCTTTAATAGTTTTATCTTTACTAGAAGAACTGACTAAAGTTTGACCATTTGAATCATCAATTAATTGAGCATAGATACAGCGATTGCTTATAAAAACGCTGAGTCGAGGCCGAGACGAAGTGCCAAAAATTTTACTTCTTACTCTATTAATTCTTCTTTGTTTTTTTTGATTTATTTTCTTTTGCCGTTTCATAATATTTTTTTATCTCACTAATACACGCATATAAGTTTACAAATCTAAAATTTAAAAGTATTCATAAAGTTTTATTTATTTTGCGTACCTCCTACAGCTGCCACCTTTTTACCAACCTTTCTTTTAATAATTTCTCCTTGATATCTAATACCCTTTCCTTTATATGGTTCAGGTTTTCTTATAGCTCTAATTTTTGCTGCCATTTCCCCTACTTTCTCTTTATTAATACCAGAAATAATAATCTGATTTTTTTCTGTAGAAATCTTAATTCCTTCAAGAGGCGAAACTCTCACCGGATGACTAAAGCCAACGTTTAAAATTAAATTATCACCATCCATTGTTGCTCGATAACCCACTCCCTCTATTTCTAAAACTTTTGAAAATCCTTCGCTAACACCTTTAATAGCGTTAGCGATTAATGAATACATCGTCCCTTGGTTCATTATTGTTTGTTTATCATCGTCTAAAGTTTTAATATAGAAATTATCTTGATCCATTTCGACTTTTATGCCACTCAAAAATTTAAGGCTTATATCACCTTTTGATCCTTTTATCTCAAGTGTTTGACCTTTAATGTTTATTTCCACTCCTTGAGGTATTTTTATTGGTTTTTTCCCGATTCGTGCCATAATAATACAAAATTTAAAATATAAATCTCGAATACAAAATGATAATTTAAAATGTTAAAATTGTTTAATTTAAATCATTTTGAATTTTAAATTGTAATTTTGACTTTTAACTTTTGAATTTTACATTTTCAGACTCTTACCATATTTCGAACAAAGCTTCACCGCCTAAATTTTTCTTTTTTGCTTCTTTTCCTTCCAAAATTCCATTTGATGTAGATATTAAAAGAATACCATATCCTCGTTTAATTGGCTTAATATCTTTAGCATGATAGTAAAGACGACGCGATGGCTTGCTTATAAATCGTGTTCCATGAATAGCACCTTCGTTATTAATATATTTCAACTTAATTTCTAAAAATTTTTTAGGACCACGACCCTTTTTTTCAAATCCATTAAGATATCCATTTTCCGTTAAGATATTAATAATTGCTTCGGTATTTTTAGAATAAGGCACTTTTAAACTCTCTTTCTTAGCTTGCTGACTATTTTTAATTTTTGTGATTAAATCAGTGTAATGCATAATAACAAATTTAGAGAAAGTTTTACCAACTTGATTTTTTAACTCCTGGAATTTCACCACGAGACGCCATCTCTCTAAAACAAATACGACAAAGGCCAAAGTCTCTTAAGTACCCCCTTTTTCGACCACATCTAAAACAACGTCTTACTTTTCGTGTTGAATATTTTGGTTTCTTTTTGGCTCGTGCAATTACTGATTTTAGCCATGTTTTTTAAAAAATATATAAATAATAATTAGACTTTTTTAT
>CAYXLL010000054.1:0-3405 GCA_964465875.1 uncultured Candidatus Saccharibacteria bacterium | reverse complement strand
ATCAGCAGATGAGATTTTACAACATTATCAAGCAGGACTATAATTAATTTTCAATAAATTTTAAATTTTTCAATTTTCAAACTTACGAAATTTTAATCTTTCCTCTAACTTTTACAGTTTTCTTTTCTTATCTTTTTATTTTATCGTTTTACAAATTAATTTCTTAAAATCTAAAACTCAACCTAGAATATTGTAAAACTAGAAATTTCACATATCTATTTTTACTTCACTGTTATGCTATAGCATAACAGTGGTCGTTTTATAGTTTTTTCTTTTTTTATTTTATCTTGAAGAGTTTTAGATTATTGTGTCAATACCAAAAGTTTTTGAAGTTTATTCTTTGGATTTTGACATTGTTTAAAATTTAGAGATTAGAGTTTTTATAACTTATGTTTCATTTTTTCTTTACAATTTCATAAAAAAGGTTTATTCTTTTCAAAAAAATTAACTTTTTAAAAAAGAGGAAAAATGATAAAAGAAGAAAGATTGAAAAAATTAATAGAAGTAGCTCAGTCTCAATTAGGAAAGCCTTATCAATATGGTGCTTATGCGATTAAGGATTTGAGTGAAAATCCAAGTGGTTTTGATTGCTCATCGTTTGTCCAATTTTGTTTTAAAAAGATTGGTTTTGATGATTTTCCAAGAAGTTCAATTGACGAAGCAGCATATAAAGGAGAAGAAATTTCGTCTATTTCTGAGGCTCAGCCTGGAGATTTGATATTTTTTGAAGGGACTCGAGGTCATTATAATTATAATTTATTTAATGGCCGAAAGATTTATATTGGCCATGTAGCGATTTATTTAGGAGAAGGAAAAGTAATCCATGCAATTGATCGTGACCGCGCAACAGGCGTTGTAATAAATAAATTAGAAGAAATACCGGACTATCCTAACTGGCCAAATAATGTTGTTTTGATTAAAAGATATTTTTAAATATTAGAGCCGAGGCTTAAAGCTAAGGCTCTTTTTATTGACAATTTAAAATTTATCCGTTATTATTTGAAAAGATTCTTACTAATTACGAATATTTACTAATATACAAATATAAATTTACGAATTTTTAAATAAGCTTTTTACGGATTTGTATATTTGTACTTATTTATATCTTTGTAAGATTTTATTGACATGGGTGGAGTACCAACAAAACATCATACACGTTCAAAAACAGGGAAGAGGAGATCACATTTGGCGTTGAAGCCAATTAATATTTTAGTTTGTCCAAATTGTGGTAGTCCTGTAAAACCACATTCTGCTTGTCCAAATTGCGGATTTTATAAAACAAAAATAGTAAAGCAATAAATTAGAAAAGATTTTTAAAAGTGATAAAAGTTATTGGCTTGACATATTAAAGCGCTTCGTGTAAACTTTTTCTTATTATTAAAAAATTAAAAAGTCGAATAATAAAATATTAATTATTAAAAGATTGCTAATTGAAAGATTGAAAAATTAATTTTTGAATTTTTCAATTATTTCAATCTTGCAATTTATAATTTTTGTATGGCAGAGAAAGCAAAATTTGAGAGAACAAAGCCGCATTTAAACATTGGTACCATTGGTCATGTTGATCATGGTAAAACAACCTTAACAGCGGCTATTACGCACGTTTTAAAATTAAAAGGCTTAGTCGATAAAGAAGAGTCAGTAGCAGAGATTGATAATGCCCCCGAAGAAAAAGCTCGAGGTATTACTATTGCTCTTCATCATTCAGAGTATCAAACCGAAAAAAGACATTATGCTCATATTGATGCGCCAGGGCATGCTGATTATATTAAAAATATGATTACTGGCGCAGCCCAGATGGATGGAGCAATTTTGGTAGTTTCAGCTGCTGATGGACCAATGCCTCAAACAAGAGAGCATATTCTTTTAGCCAGACAGGTGGGAGTGCCGGCTATTATTGTCTTTTTAAATAAAACTGATCAAGTTGATGATCCAGAACTAATTAGTTTAGTTGAAGCAGAAGTAAGAGAATTATTAAAGAAATATGATTTCCCTGGAGATGAAATTCCTGTAATTAAAGGATCAGCCCTCAAGGCTTTAAGTGCTACTTCTATAAACGATGAGGCAGTTAAACCGATCTTGGAATTACTTGATGCCATTGATAATTATTTCCCAGAACCAGTAAGAGAAATCGATAAGCCGTTTTTAATGCCAATTGAAGATATTTTTTCAATTGAAGGACGTGGCACAGTAGTAACAGGAAGAGTTGAAAGAGGCATTTTAAAAGTTAATGAAGAAGTTGAAATAGTAGGATTAAGACCGACTCAAAAAACTGTTGTAACGGGAATTGAAATGTTTAGAAAAACCCTTGATGAAACAAGAGCAGGTGATAACGTTGGCATTCTTTTGCGAGGTCTTAAAAAAGAAGATGTTGAAAGAGGTCAAGTTATTGCTAAACCAGGGTCTATCACTCCTCATACAGACTTTGAAGCTGAAATTTATGTTTTAACTAAAGAAGAAGGTGGTAGACATACCCCATTTTTTAAAGGCTATAAGCCACAGTTTTATATTCGAACTACTGATGTTACTGGTGAAATAATTTTACCAGAAGGCATGGAAATGGTGATGCCAGGCGATAACGTGACAATTACTGTTAAATTGATTTCTCCAGTCGCTCTTGAACAAAAGCAGAAATTTGCTATTCGAGAAGGAGGCCACACGGTTGGTGCTGGAGTAGTGACAAAAATCATTAAATAAAAGTAATAGAATTTTAAAAAAATAATGGCGAAGAAAGAAGTTGAACAGCCAACAAAATTAAGGCTGCGCATCAAATCTTACGATCATAAATTAATCGATCGGTCTGTTAGACAGATTATTGATATTGCTAAAAGAAATGGAGCTGAAGTAGTTGGCCCTGTCCCATTACCAACCGAAATAAGAAAATATACTGTTAATCGTTCAACTTTTGTGCATAAAGACAGTAGAGAACAATTTGAAATGCGCACTCATAAACGATTAGTTGATATTTTGAATCCTAATCAAAAATTAATAGAAGCTCTAGGAACATTTAATTTGCCAGCAGGGGTTGAAATAGAAATAAAAATGATGTAAAATAATTACTGAATAAAAAGGATTTAGCTAAGATATATCGATTTATTAAATAGGCAAAAGAGTGGTTAAATCCACTCTTTTGTTAATATAAATATAATGGGAGTTATTCTTGGAAAAAAAATAAAAATGGATCAGATTTTCAAAGAAGATAAAGTAATTCCTGTAACAGTTATTCAAGCAGGACTAGTTGTTGTTACGCAGATTAGAACAAAAGAAAAAGATGGCTATGAAGCAATTCAAGTTGGTTTTGATGCGACTAAGAAAAGATTAAATAAATCATTGGCTGGTCATTTAAAAAATCTTGGGAATTTTAAATATCTTAAAGAATTTAAAATTTCTAATATTCCCAAGATT
>CAYXLL010000053.1:0-3449 GCA_964465875.1 uncultured Candidatus Saccharibacteria bacterium | reverse complement strand
AAATTGAAAATGCTATTATGCCTTTAACTGAAGCCCTAGGAAGAGGGGAATTGCTTTGGCCCTTAAGAGTAGCGTTATCTGGGAAAGAAGCTTCGCCAGGACCATTTGAAATTATGGATGCTCTAGGTAAGATAGAAACTTTAGAGCGTCTTCGCTTGGCAATTAAAAAATTATTATAAACATCAAAATAGAGATAAAAACATGATTGATCTTAATCACTTAATTCAATCAATTGGCGATACAGTAAATAATCTTATTAGCTCTAAAAGTGCTACCAGTTCAACGACTTCGACGCCGGTTAATATTCAGCAAGTCACCGAAGAAGTGAAAGAGGGAACTCAGATAGCTATAAATATTTTTAGTAAAATAAATTTGTGGTTTAAAACCAATATTGGTGTTTCTATCGTAGAAATTTTAAAAGCAATCGGGCGTGCAGTCCTCTGGATTTTAGAAAAAATAGTTGAGTTATTGAAGAGAGTAGTGGAATAAAAGAGAAAATATCAAGTTTGAATGCGTCGCAAAATACATCTTTTGCGACACGTAATATTAAAGCAAGGAAAAACAGAATAAATTAATAAATAAAAGCTCTCTATTCTATTTATTTGATTATTAAATAAAAAAGCCTGCGACAAAGTCCAGAAAGGAGGTGATATATAAGCCTGGCAGGAGCTTATATTTTTCACTTTTTCTTTGTCGCAGGCGAGTACCACCAGCACAACGAAAAAATTTCTAAACAACTTTTAAAAACATAACTAATTTTTAGCAAAAAGTCAAGTAATTGTCAAAATAATTTTTTATTGTTATAATTCAAATAAGTAAATTATGTATTACGCAAATCTTCAACATTTTAAAAGTTTAGCCGGCTACGAAATCGACGGTGTTTGGTATCCTCGAGTTACTAAAATTGTAGAAATCAAATCTAAGCCGCAGTTATATAAATTTTATGCTGAGATGAATAATTTTGCTGAAGGTGAAGCGGTGAAAAAACATTCAGCTGATGAAGGAACAAAAATTCATGAAACAGTTGAAGCAATTTTAGTTGGTCAATCCCCTGTCATTGACCCAACTATCTCCCCTGCCATTGAGTCTTTTATGAAATTTCTCGAACAGAAAAAAATTCAAGTTGATTCCGATTTTGTTGAAAAAAAAGTTGCTAATCGTGAGGAACGTTATGCTGGTACTATTGATGCTCTTGCTTTGATTGATGGAAAATTTGGTGTTTTAGATATTAAAACATCTCAAGCAATCTATAAAGATTATAATCTTCAAACTGCAGCTTATATGGGAGCTTTAATAAAAGATTTAAAAAATATTCAAACGAGATGGATTTTGCGAGTTGATCAAGTAAAAGTTTGTTTGAAATGTGGTGCTGTGCTTCGGGAAAAAGGCGGTCGCGAAAAAATACGCTTACCTTACAGAAATGGTGCCTATGACGAGAAGGCTAAAAATTGCAAACATGAATGGTCGCCAGCGCAAGGACAAATTGAACTTAAAGAATTCCCTTATTGGCAAAGCGACTATCAAGCATTTTTAGGTGCTAAAAAACTATGGGAATGGGAAAATGATTATTGGTTAAAGCAAATTGGATATCTCTAATATCTATAATATCTAAAAAGTAAATAGATCATAATTAAATCCAATTTTTTATTACTCTAACTCAAAAAACGCTATAAATAGCGTTTTTTTATTAAATATATAATATATGTCGCAAAATAAAAGCGTCGCAAAATATTTATTAAATTTATTAATTTGAACTAACTATAGGTGTATTGCATTTTTCGATAACAATAGGAGCATGATTAAACTCACGATTAACTAAATAGCCTAAAGCGAAGCTAAGCGAAGAAATTAAGAATAATAACAGAAAAAGTAAAATATCTTTGTGATGATTTTTAATCCAATCTTTTAACATATTACTTCAGTAATGAGTAATCGGTAACTAGTAACTAGGGAACTTAAAAACCCTAATTACTAGTTATTGGTTACTAAAGATTTAAATACTGATTCCATTTTTCATATAACTCTTTCGTTGCTACAAGATCACCGTAATTATATTGAGCAATTTCTAAAATTTTTCCTTCTTTATAAAGTCGGCTTACATCTTCACCAGTAGTCCCCTCCTCTTTCGGGCTTTTAATGCCGAAAGCTTTTGACCAAAAATGAAGATTAAAACGTTTTCTAAAAGCACCATAAAAAGTTAATTGATCTAAAAGATCGATGTGAATTGCGTCAAATTTTTGAGAATTCAAATATCGATTGCTCATTAAATCTTTTGTTGGCTTTACACCTAAAATTGCCGAGCGAATCATTAAAAACGGCGCATCAAATCCCCTGCCGTTAAAAGAAATAAAATATTTATAAGGCTTTATAGTTTCCCAAAATTTTTCTAAGATTTCTTTTTCAGAACCTATTTCAATATTAATATTATCGTTTAATTTATTTGTAATTTGAATTTTATCATCTGGCTTTTTAAGAAAAATTGCTCCTTTATCTGTATCGGGATTTAAAATTCCAATTGCTGCAATTTCACCAGTTAGAGGATAAAAGCCAAGACGTTCTTTAATCTCTTTTTCATCTTCTTCGTCTTCGGCGTATTGCAAAAAATAATCCTGAGAAATTTTATCTAAGGATTCAAAATCAATGCCGATTGTTTCAATATCAAAAACTAATTTATTGATTGATGTAGCGTTAAATTGGGTTGACATATAATAAATTATAGATTAAAATAAAATAAATTGCGAGCGAAAGAATAGCAGCCAACCAAAATTTTATTTTATAAAACTTAGGCTGGTGCTCATTAATTTAGTTAAATTTTTATCGTTCTAATCAAAAATTTAAAAACTTATGGCTCATACTAAATCTGGAGGTTCAACTAAATTAGGGCGAGATTCGGCTAGTCAAAGATTAGGAGTAAAAAGACAGGAAGGTCAATTAGTTAATGCTGGTGAAATTTTAATTCGTCAACGAGGCACAAAATACTGCCCCGGTTTAAATGTTAGAAAAGCTAAAGATGATACATTGTATGCTTTAAAAAGAGGAAAGGTAAAATTTTCATCAAAAACGAAAATTCGTTTTGATGGCAAAAAAAAGCATGTTAAAGTAGTTATGATTGATCCAGTAGCAGAAAATAGATAGTAATTTTTATAGTTAATTTTGCTAACAAACAATAATTTATTTTAATAGTTTTATAAAAAAGTATTCAACTTCGCAATTAATTTTACATTACTGATTTAATTCCGCTAGAGATTTCACGCTGATTTTTAAATTTGTTTTTATTTCATTTCCTAGATTAATTTCGACTTGGTATTCACCAAGTTTTTTTATTGATTTTTCTAAAATAATTTCAGAATGATCAATCATTTCTTTTGACTTTTTATCAAGCGTTAATTTTTCAAAAATTTTTTCTTTGATATCTTTTTCACTAATAGAATTAAACATTTGTTGTTTTT
>CAYXLL010000052.1:0-3459 GCA_964465875.1 uncultured Candidatus Saccharibacteria bacterium | reverse complement strand
TATGTTCCTTTTATTATTGAAACATCAGTTGGTGTTGATAGGAGTTTATTAGCATTTTTAAGTGATGCTTATTCAGAAGTGGAAGGCGGTAGGACTGAAACTACTAAAAGCACTAAAGACGTGGAAGCAATATTAAAATTAGATAAAAAATTAAGTCCAGTTAAAGTTGCAGTTTTACCTTTAGTAAAAAATAAAGAAGATTTAGTTAAAAAAGCGCAAGAAATATATAAATTATTAAAGGTTAAATATGTAACTCAATATGATGAAGTAGGCTCAATTGGTCGACGTTATCGCCGTCAAGACGAAATTGGCACGCCGTATTGTATAACAGTTGATTTTGAGACACTTGAAAATGAAACTGTAACTTTACGAGATAGAGATACAATGCAGCAAGAAAGAATTATCATAAAAGATTTAGAAAGCAAAATTTAGAAAACATTTTATTTGCTGTTGTAATTTGCCGGAGTAGCTCAGCGGTAGAGCGATGCTTTCGTAAAGCAGAGGTCGTGAGTTCAAATCTCACCTCCGGCTCAGATGTTTAGCTTTTCAGAATTTAAGAAATCGATTAATTATTTTTTTAGCTTCATTATAATTTTTTATCCATTTTATCTCTTTATCTTTTTTAAACCAATTCATTTGACGTTTTGAAAATTGCCAAATTTTTTGATTTAAAATTTCTATCATTTTTTCTTTAGTCAATAGGCCGCGTAAATAATAAGAAATATATCGATATTCTAATCCTAATTCATCTAATCTTTTCCAAGATAAACCTTGTTGATGTAAATTTTTAACTTCTTTGATCATACCTTGCTTAAGTCTTTTTTCCAATCTAATTTTTATTAAATTTTTTAATTCTTCATCGGATTTTTTAACACCTATTTTTAATACCTCAAATGTTGAGTTTTTTTGATTTAAAACTAATTTTTGCGGGTTGGGTTTTTTGATTGTTAGAACAATTTCTAAGGCTCTTATTAAACGTCGTTTATTGTTCTTATCAATATTTTTTGCTCTTTGAGGGTCAAGATCTTTAAGTTGAGTAAATAATTCTTCAGATGTTTTTTCCTCTAATTGCTTTCGTAATTTATAATTTGGTGGCACTTGAGGAAATTGCCAATTGTAAATTACCGAATAAATATAGAATGCTGTTCCGCCGCAAATAATAGGGATTTTGCCTTTAGATAAAATTTTTTCTATTGCTTTTTTAGCAAGTTTTTGATATTGGAATGCTGTAAATTTTCTTTTAGGTGAAGCAATATCTAACAAATAATGTTTTATTCCTTTGTAATAATAGTTTTTAGCTTTATCTCTTGGCACTTTTCCTGTGCCAATATCTAATCCTTTGTAAACTTGTCGTGAGTCAGCAGAAATTATTTCTCCATTAAATTCTTTGGCTATTTTTATAGCTAAATCAGATTTTCCTGAGGCAGTTGGTCCTAGAACAACAATAATTTTATTTTTAGCCGGCCGAAATATATTTGATTTATTTTTTTGTTTCATTTTGGTATAATATTAATATCAAATTTAATAAATTATTTTATCGTATTAGAATTTAAATATAAATTAATATGAAGAAGATAATAATCATTCTTTTTATAATTGTAGTAATTTTGGGAATTGCCGGTGGAGCCGTTACTTCAATTTTCAAAACTCAAAACCAATCTTCTTCTAATCAAACAACTAGTCAAAAATAAATTTACTTTAATTAAGCAATATTTTTGCTACTTTGTATTACCGAAAACTTTTTTCTAAAAGCAGTAAGATAAGATCAATAAAGATTATTTTTTTCTTTTATTTCCTGGAGAATATTTTTTATAAAATCTTCAATTTTTATATTTCCTAATATACCTTTTTTAAGACTTCTTACATTAACGCTTTTATCTTTAATTTCTTTATCGCCTACAACTAAAATATAAGGGATTTTTTGAATTTCTGCGTTGCGGATGCGCTTACTTACTGTAAGATTCTCGTCGCTAAGTGAAGATCGAATATTATTTTCTAGTAATTTTAAATGAACTTCTTTAGCATAATTTTTATGACTAGAACCAACATTAATAATTTCTACTTGAACAGGAGAAAGCCAAACAGGAAAACTAGCAGCATAATGTTCTATTAGTAAACCAATAAATCTTTCAAGCGATCCAAGAAGCGCTCGATGAAGCATTAATGGCCTTTCTTTTTTTGATTTATCGTTTATAAAATAAATATCAAATCTTTCTGGCAGATTAAAATCCACTTGAAGCGTAGAAATTTGCCATTCTCGATTAAGCGCATCTTTAACTTTAATATCCATTTTAGGCCCATAAAAAACTGCTTCTCCTTCTTCACGAGTAAAATTCCAGTCGGCATTTTTAATTCCTTTTGCTAAAGCGCTTTCGGCTTTTTTCCACATTACATCAGAACCTAAATATTTTGTTTTATTTTTTGGATCTCTAACACTTAAAGCAACTCTAAATTCTTTAAATCCGAAAATCTGCAAAATTTCTTTAGTTAATTTTATAGCTTTTTCTATCTCTTCTTCTAATTGATCTTCGCGGCAGATAATATGGCCATCGTCTTGAGTAAATCCGCGAACTCGAGTTAAACCATGTAAAACACCAGATTTTTCATATCTATAAACAGTCCCTAGTTCAGCATATCTTATCGGCAAGTCGCGATAACTTTTTGGAGAATTTTTGTAAATCATCAAATGCATTGGACAATTCATTGGTTTCAGATAATATTTTTCTTTTTCAATTTCAATAGGGGAGTACATATTTTCTTTGTAATTTTTTAAATGTCCAGAAATTGAAAAAAGTTTTTCACTGCCTATATGAGGAGTTTTTACAAGAACATAGCCGTTTTGAAGGTATTTTTGGTTTATAAAATCTTCGATAATTTGTCGCAGTAAAGCTCCTTTCGGAAGCCAAATTGGAAGACCTTGTCCAACCTCTTCTGAAATCATAAATAATTCATGTTTTTGGCCAAGAGTTAAATGATCTCTTTTTTCTGCTTCTTCAAGGAACTTTAGATATTCATTAAGTTTTGTTTCGTTTTCAAAAGCAACTCCGTAAATTCTTGTAAGCATTGGATTTTTCTCGTCGCCTTGCCAATAAGCACCCGCAATTTTAGTTAGCTTAAAAGAATCTGGATCGATTTCTTTTGTTGATTTTACATGCGGTCCAACGCAAAGATCAATAAAGTTTCCGGTTTGATAAATTGATAGTTTTTGATTTTTGATTTTTGACTTTTGACTTATTAACGCTAGTTTATAAGGTTGATTCTTAAATATTTTTTTCGCTTCAGCTGAAGTAATTATTCTTTTTTTAAATTTTAAATCGGATTTTATTAATTCTTTCATTCGTTTTTCAATTTTCGGTAGGTTGTTTTCGTTTAGCACGGAATTACATTGGCTAGATACGGACTCATGTGGATTTTTTTTGTTTTCGCGTTGGTCTGCATTTGATTTATATTTATTCGTGA
>CAYXLL010000051.1:0-3482 GCA_964465875.1 uncultured Candidatus Saccharibacteria bacterium | reverse complement strand
CTATTGATATTGAGAAGTTAAAAAAATTGACGATAACCAATTAAACAAAAAAGACAAAGAGAAAAAAGGAGTTTTTGCCAAACTCGAAGAAATAGTCAAAAAATTAGTTGACTGTTGTAAAGAATAATTTATTTTATTCAGTTGTTACTCCATCAAATTCAGGGCTGTCTGCTTCTGCCTCTTCTTTTGTCCGGCGAATAACTCCATCTTTATGATGAGCAGGCGAATAAATAGTATAAAGTTTTAAATCGTCAATATCAGAAAGATTAATCACGTTATGTTGAGCGCCGGCTGGTACTACTATTGCTGATCCATCGCTTACTAAATATTCATTTCCATCAATTATTACTTTTCCTTCTCCTTTTTCAAATCTAAAAAATTGATCGTTGTCTGGATGAACTTCCATGCCAATCTCTTCCTGTGGCTTTAATGACATTAATACTAATTGGCTATGCCTAGCAGTATAAAGCACTTTGCGAAAATTTTCGTTTTCTAAAGTTTCTTTTTCGATATTAGTAAAAAATCCTTTCATAATAAAAAATCTATTAATAAATTTCGACCTTTTGTGTTAAATAATTTTATGGCTGAAATAATTCTTGAGGGAAAAATTGCACTTCTTTAACTTCTGAAAATTGTTTGGCGGTTTTTTCAATTTGAGCCCATAAAATTTTTACACGGCAGGAACCGCCACTTGTTTTGTTTAAAGGATCATCAAATTCTAAAATTAAAGTCCCGTCAGGTTTTAAATTAACTGATTTTAACTTTAACCCTTCTAATGGATATTCAGTAGTAATTCCGTTATCAATATCTTTCTGGGTTAAATTTTCTTTGCCTTTTAAGAAAAGATCGATTGTGTCTTTAATCGGAGTTTGACTAATTGAAATTTCTCTTTCAACTGACACTAAACTATTTTCTGAACACTGGACATTACCTGTTTTATCTTTATCTTTTTCTTGATTATAATAATAAAGTAAAATTTTTCTAGAGTTAACTTTTTCAAATTGCACTGGCACTTCAAAAACTTTTTGATTTTCAGAAAGACCAGAAGGATTATCGCTTAAAAATTTTAATATTCCATTTTCGGTTGCCGGATTTGTAAAACTTAAATTTCCTTCAAAAGGAACAAAATTTTCGCTCGCCCAATCTTCTTTTGCTTTTAAAATTGCTTTTCCTAATAAATTATTATTACCGTCGTAAAGCTCAGCAGTAAATTGAGCTTCAAAAAACCAAAAGCCTTTTGCTTCTCCTTCTATTTTTAATGGATTTTCGATTTTTTGATTTCTTTTTGGCGAAGAAACTAAAATACCTTCTGCTTCGCCTGGGCATAAAGAAAAATTACAATCAGGCGCAATTCTTGCAACCGAAGAGCCATCTGAACAAATTTTAATATCCGAAGGGCAAATAATTTTATTTTCTCTATTAAAAAATTTATCAGAGAAAAAGAAAATTATTAATAAAATAATTAAGATAATTACTACGATTAAAAAAATATTTTTGCGCATTGGTGCATTATTTATTAATTAAAATGGTGGACCGTAGCGGATTCGAACCGCTGACCTCCACATTGCAAATGTGGCGCTCTACCAACTAAGCTAACGGCCCTTGCATTATTTGAGTTTAAACAAAATTAAAAATATCTTCAAGTTATTTTTGAATTATTTTAATTTCTATATTAATTTCAATTCTCTTTATATCTTTCCGTCTTCTTTGAGAATATAATTAATTTTTTCTACAATCTGATCTAAGTCTGTTTCTTTTCTTAAATAATCAAAAGCTCCTGATTCTTGAGCAAATTTTCGATTAATATTTATAACTTCTTCACGAGGGTCGCCTTTGCCAGTTAAAATAATTACTCTAATATTTTTTGTCTTGTCGTTTTCTTTGATACTAAAAAGTGTTTCAATTCCTCCCATTTCCGGCATTGTCATATCAAGCAAAATAACATCCGGCTGATTTGTCTCTAAAACTTTCAATGCTTCTTTTCCATTAGAAGCTTCTATGACCGAAAAGCCACTTGATTCTAATTTAATCCGCAAAATATTGCGAAAATCTTCTTCATCATCAACTGTCATTATTAATTTTTTTGTTTGATCGGCCATAATATTTTATTTAATTATATTTTAAAATTAACGTCAATCATCACTCCAATCGACATGGATCTTTACTTATACTTATATTCTATCACTTTAACATTTTATCGGCAACTTCACAATGAACCTGCTTCCTTTTCCTTCACCTTCTGATTCCGCCCAAATATCGCCTTTATGAGCCAAGACAATTTGTTTAGCAATATAAAGTCCTAAACCAGTGCCTTGAATTTCTTTTTTTACCGAAGAATCACGACTGAATTGTTCAAATAATTTTGGTAAAAGCTCTTGAGAAATTCCCCTGCCAGAATCAGAAATTGTAATTAAAGCTTCTTCGGCATCTTTGATTTTTGATTTTTGAGTTTTGATTTCTACTCTTACCCAACCCTTCTCAGTGTATTTAATAGCATTATCAATAATGTTCTGAATAACCTGGGAAAATTTCTGGCCATCAAGATTCACTTTTATCTCATTTTTTTCACTTTCAAAACTTAATTCTAAATTTTTCTTTTGAGCTAAAGGTTTCAACTCTTCAACAATATCTCTCACCGCTTCAACAAGATTTTTCTCTTCAAAATTAAATTCCATTCTACCTTCTTCAATTTTTCTTAAATCTAGAAAATTATTAACAAGCCCTATAAGCCGATCTGATGATTGCTTTATTTTTCCTGCTGTAGCTTTTATTTCATTAGGATCTTTAAGGGTGCCATCTTCTATTAAGCTTGCGTAACCTTTTACAATTGCCATTGGCGATTTGACTTGATGAGAAGCAAAAGAAAGAAACTCTGATTTTAATTTATTTAACTGCTCCAATCTCTCATTGGCAGCTTTCAAATTCTCTGTCAAAACTTCTAATTTCTCTCTTTGCTCCACTTCTTTCAAAACACTTCTTATAAGTAAAATCCCAAAAATCACAAGAAAAGCTAAAAAACCACCTTCAATTAACGCTTCTTGTAATGTTTTTGCTAAAAAGAGCCTTACTAAAGTTACGCCCCAAAGCATAAAAACAACTAACTGCGTTAAAATAATTTTTATATCAAAAAGCTGATATTTTAAAATAGCATAAGCAAACACTATAGGATAAAAAGCAACTAAAAAATTTCCATAAGGAGGAATAGGAACACCATACCAAAGAAAAAAATTAGTTGCTCCTCCACCTAAGCCAAGAATTGAACCTATTAATATATACCTAATACGACCACGCAATACTTCGTTCGTAGTTGTTCTATAATTTAAAATTAACTGAAAAATACTATAAATGAATAAAGCAATATAACCAACTAAATAAATAGTATAAATAATTCCCGGCTGTGGCCAAAAAGGAAAAAACAATTCTTGCTTTACAGATTTAATAAATAAAGGTGAAAAGCCCGCTACAATAAAAATTATACTCAA
>CAYXLL010000050.1:0-3694 GCA_964465875.1 uncultured Candidatus Saccharibacteria bacterium | reverse complement strand
GATGAAGTGCGTATCTATAATAGAGCCTTATCAGCAGATGAGATTTTACAACATTATCAAGCAGGACTATAATTAATTTTCAATCAATTTTCAATTTTTCAATTTTCAAACTTACGAAATTTTAATCTTTTCTCTAACTTTTACCGTTTTCTTTTCTTCTTATTTTTTTATTTTATTGTTTTTCATCTAAACTTCATCCAAATAATCAAATAGTGTTGTGCTATAGCACAACACTATTCTTTTTCTTCTTTTTGTATTTACTATTTATTGTCGCTTTACTTGCTATTTATCCCTTGTCGCTTATTGTTTGATTTCCCATTTATATATTGAGTTATCTTTCAAAAGATACAATGTATTAGTTGGAATTTCATAACTACATTTCAAAAAGTTTGAATCAATTAAATATTGATTAATTGGCTCTCGATTATCAATTTCTGTAAAATAAATTTCTTTTGGATACACAATAAAGATATGAAAAGAATCAAAATACCACTCGACATCTTCAATTGTTAATTGACTGCTTAAATTAAGACTAATAATCTCTCCAGCTTTTTTATTTAAAGCCTTTATTTGATCTTTTAGAAAATAAACTTTTATTTTATTGTCTTTTTCTAAAAAGAGAATTTTTTTGCCATCTGGAGAAATTTTAAATAATTTTTGTTTGCTTAAGAGATTGGTTAAATTTTGATCCTCTATACTATTTTTTGTTTTTAGAGTTAAATTAAATATTTCAAAAACTTTACCGTCCCAAAGATAAACATTAGATCCGTTTATTAACCATGCAATCACTGATTTATTTGAAATGGTTTCTATCGCTTTAGTATCAAGATCAAAAATAATTAATTCATTTTTTGTTTCTAAGATGAGCTTATTTGAATTAAAAGGATGAAAAGCGATGTTTTTGATTGTAATTTTAGGATCAAGGTTTTTGATCAAAAGATTTAAATTAAGAGTAGAAAAATTATTTTTTAAATCAGAAATATAAAAAATTGAAGATTTCGAATCTTGAAGAAGAATTTTGCTTTCATCGCTATTAAAGCCTAGAAATTTATCTCCTTTTAATTTTATTGGCTTAGAAAAATTAGCATCATAAAAATATAATTTATTTTCTTTTTCAAAAACAATTTTTTCTTTAGGGCTAATCCAAAAATCAGAAACACTTTCATTATTAAAAAATAGTTTCGTCTCAATTTTTTCAGGAATTAAAACAACATTTAGGGCTTCAGTAACTAGGCCTGGTTCAACTTTTAAATTTTTTGACCAAGGCCGAAAACCTGCCTTTTTAATATTAATTTGATACGTTTCTGGAAGAAGATTTCTAATTAATGTTCCAGAAGTAAGAGGACCAGATTGATCAGGAAAAGTTTTTCCATTGATTTCTATTAAAACATTTTTTGGTTTTGTTTCAATAAAAATTGCGCCAGTTTTTTGAAAACGGAAAGTATTAAAATTAAAACGCCAGCCATTACTATAAAAAGCAACAAAAATTGCTCCAGCAATAAAAAGAACTGAAAAAAATATAAAAATTATTCTTCGAATTTTTAAAATTTTATTCATTGAAGATGTAATCCAAGTTAAGCGAAGAAATTTTTCTTTCTCTGAAACCTTCGCAGTCAAACCGAGCATAGTTTCTGACAAATGTCGGAATCGGCTGGCGAGAATTAGCGAGCGAGTCGCTGAACGAGCGAAGCGGGTCAGAGGAAAGAAAAACCTCCGAGCGCCTTTTGACAGTTTAAAATATCTAAGTTAGAATATCAACATATGTTTACTCGAAAAATTGGTATTGATTTAGGAACCGTGAACACCGTTGTTTTTGTCCCAAAAAGAGGATTTATTATTAATGAACCAACAATGGTGGCTTTGACTGTACCTGATAATTCAGTAATGGCAGTTGGCAAAGAAGCCAAAGAAATGACTGGTAGGACACCAGCTGATATTAAAGTTTATAAACCTCTTAAAGATGGTGTTATTGCCGATTATTATATTACCAAAGCGTTACTTTCTTATTTTATCGGAAAAGCTAAAGGACATTTTAATCTTTTTAAGCCAGATGTAGTTATTTCTGTACCAGCAGGTATTACTCCTACCGAAAGACGAGCAGTTATGAAAGCAGCTAAAGAAGCTGGGGCTAAAGAAGTTTATGTTGTTAGAGAACCAATTTTGGCGGCGTTAGGAGCAGGCATCCCTATTAATAGTTCTTCTGGTAATATGATTGTTAATATTGGAGGAGGGACTTCAGAAGTAGCAGTTATTTCGTTAGGTGGAATTGTTTCATGGAAAAGTCTAAGAGTAGCTGGCAATAAGTTTGATCAAGCAATTATGGATTATATTAAGAAAAAATATAATCTTTCTATTGGAGAACAAACTGCTGAACAAATTAAAATCGAAATTGGTGCTGCTCTTCCTTCAAGGTCAAAAGCAGAACTTCAAGTTCGTGGTCGAGATCTCATGACAGGATTGCCCAAAGATATTACTATTTCTTCTAATGAAACAGCGGAAGCTTTAAGGCCTTATTTAATGGAAATTGCTTCAGCGATTGGCGATGTTTTTAATCAAACACCACCAGAATTAGTTGCAGATATAATGGAAAAAGGTATTATTCTTTCTGGCGGTGCTAGCCAAATTAATTATTTAGATGATTTTCTAAAAAGAGCTTTAGGAGTAGCAGTTTATACCGCAGAAGATCCAATTTTTTGTGTTTCCAAGGGAGCTGGTATTATTTTAAGTCATTTAGACGTATATAAACGCGCTCTTATCAATAAGCCAATTTCATAAAATCTCGATCTTTAAAATTAAATTTTTTTATTTTATGTACGACTACGAAAATTTAAAAAAAGATTTTGAACGTTTAGTTGATAAAGAATTGCTTTTTCACGCTTATTTGTTTTTTGGAGAATCTCAGGATAATCAATTTAATTTTGCGCTAGCACTAGGTAATTATTTAGAAAATAAAAAATTTATAACACCTAAACCAACGCAAGTTTTAAATGAGCTTTTAGTAATTTCTCCTGTAGAAAATACAACTGGAATTGATGCAATTCGATTTTTAAAAAATTTTTTATATCAAAAACCTTTTTTTTCAAAATATCGCACCGCTATTATAAAAGAAGCTGAATCTTTAAGCCTTGAAGCACAAAACGCAATGTTAAAAATATTAGAAGAACCGCCTTCTCACGGTTTAATTATTTTAATCAGCAGATTTGAAGAATCTCTTTTTCCAGCAATTCTTTCTCGTCTCCATAAAATATATTTTTCTAGCATTATTCAAATAGAAAAACCCTATAAATCTCAATCTCGATTTAAAAATAATGAAATCGAAAAATTAGTCAAGCAGTTTCTTAAAATTAATCTTCAATCGTTTAAATCCTCTGAAATAGTTAGTCAGATTGCTAAACTTGAAAATCAAAATTTAAATCAATTTTTTGAAATTTTAATTAGCGAATTGAAAAAAAATTTGATAAAAAATAGTGAAATTTTAAAAAATATATTACGGTGTCTTACTTCTATTAACCAAGTCAATGTTAATAAAAAATTACAGATAGAAGCTTTATTATATTCAATAACTCAATAAAATGGATATTAAAAAGATAATTTTAATTGTAGTTCTATTGGCGATTTTATTAGTTATTTTTGGGTTTGTTAAATCTTTAGGAGGTCAAGGCGTTATTGGTTTTACATATCTTGAAGCCGAAAA
>CAYXLL010000049.1:0-3759 GCA_964465875.1 uncultured Candidatus Saccharibacteria bacterium | reverse complement strand
AGATATGAAAACTAAATATCGCAATGTCGATGTTTTAATTATTGACGATATCTAATTTGTTGGTGGAAAAGAAAGAAGTGAAGAGGAATTATTTCATACTTTTAATGCTTTATATGAAAATAATAAACAAATAGTTATTTCATCTGATAGGGCTCCTGCTGCCTTGCCGGTACTTGAAGAGCGGCTTCGTTCAAGATTCGAAGGAGGTATGATAGCTGATATTACTTACCCAGATTACGAAATGAGACTAGCAATTATCAAAAATAAACTCCAGGAAAAAAGAAGTTATTTACCAGACGAAATTTGTTCACTTATTGCTACTAAAATTCAAAGAAACGTAAGAGAATTAGAAGGAGTTTTAAATAAAATTATCTTTTACCAAGACATAAAAGGTGTGAATTTAACGGAAAAAACTGTGGAAGAAATTATTAATAATACTATTCAAGAAAAAACAAAAAACATTACTTCTACTAAAATTATCAAAGCAGTAGCTGATTTCTATGAGATACTTCCTACCGATCTTACTAATCGTTCACGTAAAAAAAATATTGTCGAACCTAGACAAATTGCTATGTTTTTAATGCGAGATATTACAAACATGTCTTTCCCTGATATTGGAGAAAAATTAGGCAAAAGAGACCATACAACCGCTATTTATGCTTATGAAAAAATTTCCGAAGAAATTATAAAAAATCAAAACATGAATCAAAAAATCACTTTAATAAAAGATTTAATTTATAAAAATAATTAAATAATTAATAAGAGCTTTTTAATAAATTATCAACAATTTATTAATTAAGAAAAATAAAAAAATAAAGAATTAAAGATGTTTTAAGACTTATCCACAAATTAACTTAAACTATTACAACGACTACAAATATTAATTAATTAATATTATAATAGAGAAAATGAAATTAATAATTCTAAAAACTAATCTTAAGGAATGTTTAGAAAAAATTGAACGAATAGCTGGAGACAATCAAATGTTACCAATTTTAAAAAATTGCCTTATTCAAACTGTTGATAATAAAATTTTCTTTTCAACAACCAATCTTGAAATTGCTATTACTAATTTTATTTCTGGTAAAATAATAGAAGAAGGTTCAATAACCGTACCAGTTAATACTTTACTTAACATTATTAATAATCTTGAAGAAGAAAGAATTACCTTAGAAACAGAAAACAATAATTTAATTATTAAAACTTCAAATTATCAAGCAAAATTGCAGGGTATTAAAAAAGAAGACTTTCCAATTATTCCTAAAATATCAAATAATCAAAATAGTATTGA
Source organism: uncultured Candidatus Saccharibacteria bacterium (assembly GCA_964465875.1). GTDB lineage: Bacteria > Patescibacteriota > Minisyncoccia > UBA6257 > UBA9933 > CAYXLL01. The sequence goes on along the minus strand of CAYXLL010000049.1, from coordinate 2,468 downwards.
AATTTCCTCTCTTCTTTTAAAAGAGACATTAGAAGCGGTTATTAATTCAGCACAAAGCTTAAATATTAGACCTGAATTAAATGGCGTTCTTTTTGATTATCAAAATAATTTTCTTAAAATAGTTGCCACAGATAGTTTTCGACTATCAGAAAAAACAATTAATAAAAATTCTTTTAAATCAAACACTAATCAAATATTTAAAATTATTATTCCATTAAAAACAATTCAAGAAATTATTAAATTAATTCAAAATAATACTAATAATACAACTTTTTATATTGATCCAAATCAAATTCTTTTTAGCATGGATAATACAGAAATCATTTCAAGGTTAATTGATGGTGAGTTTCCAGATTATCAACCGATAATTCCTCAGTCAATTGATACAGAAATTATTATTAAAAAAGATAAACTAATCAATGCCATAAAACTGACGAGTATTTTTACTAGTCGTCTCAATGAAGTCAAAATTTCAATCTTAGATAATTTAAAAACCTTAAATATTTCTTCTTCTAACTCTTTAATTGGAGAAAATGAATATTTAATACCTGCTAAGATTAAAGGCCAAAAAATTCAAATAGCTTTTAATTGGCGATTTTTATTAGATGGCTTAAAAAGCATCAAAGGAGAAGATGTTTTTATGGGTTTTAATGGAGAAGATAAACCAGCTATATTAAAATCTCCGGAGGATAATAGTTATTTTTATATAGTAATGCCCGTAAAAATTTCTGGATGATTAGCAATCCAAGACCCTACTCCTATTTCCCAATTTTTAAATTGAGGATCATTTTCTGGGTGAAGCGGTATGGGCCCCAATGGATCATTTTTGTCTACAAAATAAAGAATCGAATGAGCGGTTAATTGGTTGTTTTCTTGAATAATAAATTGGCCATTAAGCATGGGTTTGGTTTCTTCGACAGGAGCTGGTTCGTTGAAATATTCAATAGGAATTTTATTGGGATACTTTTCAAAAACTTGAGATAAAAAATCATGCCAAATAGGCACTGCAGCTAAAACACTACCAGCTTGTTTTTGCATTGGAGTATTATCATTATTTCCAGCCCAAACGCCAACAACAAAGGAAGGTGTATAACCAAAAGCCCAAGCGTCTCGAAAATCTTCTGTGGTACCAGTTTTTAAAGCCACGTCTCGATTTACTCCATCGAGTTGCGGTTCAGGGAAAATAGTTAGATTAAAACTATTTTGGTATAAAGGACGCCTGGCTTCAGCATCAGCCAAAATATTAGTAACTAGTCTAGTTTCTTGAGGATCAGCCACCTGAGTTGCAATATCGCTATATTTTTCTAAAACTTTTCCATTTTGATCATCAACTTCTAAAATAAAAGATTGGCTGTGGCGAACACCTTCTTGAGCAAGAGTAGCATAAGCATTCACTAATTCTATTAATTTTATTTCTCCGCCTCCCAAAACTAACGATAAACCAAAACGATTTGGATCGTTTAATGTTGTAATTCCAAATTTAGACAAGTTTTTTAAACTGTCGTTTAAGCCAGCTAGATAAAGAACTTTTACTGAGGGAACGTTGAGTGATTGGCTAAGCGCTTGTCGAAAATTCACTGGTCCTCGAAAAAGACCATCAAAATTTTTCGGTTCATAAGGATTGGCTCCAGTAGTATCAAAATTTGTCGGCGTATCAAAAACTACAGATTGAGGAGCATATCCTTTTTGAAAGGCTGTTAAATAAACAAAAGGTTTTAAGGCAGATCCTGGCTGGCGAAGCCCTTGTGTTGCAACATTGAAATTTCCGTCATTAGCAACATCAAAATAATCTTTAGAGCCAACTAAAGCTAATATTTGACCAGTTTTTGCGTCTTGAGCCACTAAAGCTGCATTTTTTCCTTTATAAAGTTCGGTATTTTTTTGAGCTCCGGTTGCAATAGCTTGTTCAGCAATTTGCTGAATATCCCAATCAAGAGAGGTGATAACTTTTAGTCCTCCATTATTAACCATTTCTTCACCATATTTATCTGCTAGATAACTTTTGACCATCATTGAAAAATGAGGCGATCGGATAGAAGATGAAGATTGAGACAAAAATGCCACTTTTTCTGCCAAAGCTCTTTTTTCTTCTTCGTCGTCGATAAATCCTAGTTCATGCATTGTTTTAATAACATAATCTTTTCTTTGCTCTAATTCGTCCCGATGAGAACCCCACGGAGAATAATAGGACGGTGCTTTTGGTAAGCTTGCTAAATAGGCCGATTCTGCCAAAGAAAGATCTTTAACATGTTTTCCGAAATAAAGTTGGCTTGCAGCTTCTACTCCATAAGCATTTCCTCCATAAGGAACAAGATTTAAATAAAAATTTAAGATTTCATCTTTTGAATATTGTTTTTCTAACCAAAAAGCGAGGATTGATTCTTTAATTTTTCGCGTAAATGTCCTTTCAGGGGTGAGAAATGCTGTTTTAGCGACCTGTTGAGTAATAGTAGATCCTCCTTGATAAA
>CAYXLL010000048.1:0-3780 GCA_964465875.1 uncultured Candidatus Saccharibacteria bacterium | reverse complement strand
AATGACAAAATCTAAATGATAAATTTAGCTTAAACAACAAAATCCAAAAACTTTTTGACATTTAGATTTTAATGATATTTGTTTAGATTAATTAGAAATTTTTATTTGATATTTACATTTTAAATTATTATCTATGACTATTATTCAACCAAATCAAAATAAACGTAAAAATAATTTTGTAATTTATTTACTGTTTGTTATAATTGCAGTTTTAATTATGCAAGGAATTTATCTCTATTCTCAGTCTGTAACATTTCGTCACGATATTGCTAATTTAGAAAAATCATTGCGGGAAGCAGAAGCATCTAATGCAGAAATGAAAAATAAAATTTTTACTTTTTTTGAGTCAGAAAATATTAAACGTGCTGTCGAAGAAAGACAGCTTATTGAGGAAAAATATCCTCAATATATTAAAGCTGATTTTAATAATTCACTAGCAGAGAGATAATTAATAAATAAAACATGCGGAGGCGCATAGGATTTTTAATTTTTATTTTTATCACGCTTTATGCGGTCTTAATTTTTAATCTTTATAGCCTTCAGATAAAAAAAGGTTTAATTTTTTCAACGCAAGCTGCTAATCAAAATAAAAACTCTGAATTGCTTAGTCCAATTCGTGGAAATATTTATTTTACTGACAAAGATGGCAAAGCAATTCCAGCTGCGTTAAACAAAGAATTTCCTATTATTTATGCTGTTCCAAAAGAGATTGAAGATCCGCAAGAAACAGCTTCAAAAATTTCTTCTATCATTAATAAACCAATAGAAGAATTAGTGAAAAGTTTATCGAAACCTAATGATTTATATGAACTGTTAGTTTATAAAGCTTCTGAAGATCAAGTTAACCAAATCAAAAATTTAAATCTAAAAGGCATTTATATTAAAAATGAACTTTTACGTTTCTATCCTTTTGGAGAAAAAGCGGCTCATATTTTAGGTTTTGTCGGCCCAAGTCAAAATGATGACACTTCTAGTGGTAGATACGGCATAGAAGCTTATTTTAATGATTTATTAGCTGGAAAGCCTGGGAAAATTGAAGGTGACGTAATTACACAGCCAATTGATGGAAGTGATTTATTTTTGACAATTGATCCCAATATTCAAGTTCAAGCTGAAGAAATTTTAAAATCTCTTATTGAAAATTATAGGGCTACTGGCGGAACAATTATAGTAGAAGAGCCAAAAACTGGAAAAATTTTAGCGATGACCAATTATCCTACTTTTAATCCTAATGAGTATCAAAAGCATAAATTAGCAGATTTTCTTAATCCAGCAGTACAATCAGTTTACGAACCTGGATCAGTTTTCAAATTATTTACAATGGCTAGTGGTATTGATAGTAACAAAATCACTCCTCAAACAACTTATGTTGATACAGGCTCAGTAACTTTTAACGGAAGAACAATTCAAAACTTTGAATTGAAGGTTTATGGAAAACAAACAATGACTAATGTTATTGAAAATTCTATAAATACTGGCGCGGTTTTTGCTGAAAGACAAACTGGCCATAATATTTTTTATCAATATTTAAAGAAATTTGGGTTAGATGAAAAGACAGGTATTACTTTACCGGGCGAAGTCAAAGGTAATTTAAATAATTTAGTTAATGGAAGAGATATTAATTATGCGACTGCTTCTTTTGGACAAGGGGTGGCTGTTACACCAATTGAATTAATCAATGCTGTTTCTGCTATTGCTAATGGCGGAAAATTAATGAAACCTTATATTACTAATAATGAAAAACCAGAAGTAATTCGACAAGTTATCTCTTCAGATACTGCCAAGAAAGTTACCGAAATGATGGTTTCTGCGGTGAAGGTTAATGTTATTGCAGATATTCCAAATTATTCAGTAGCTGCAAAAACTGGCACCGCATTTTTGCCTAATTTTAAAACCGGAGGTTATACAGAAGATGTTATTAATAGTTATGTTGGTTTTGCACCAGCTTTTGATCCAAAATTTATTATTTTAATAAAAATGGATAAACCAGCAGGCGGCATTAATGCTGGCCGTTCTGTGGTGCCGGCTTTTAGAAAATTTGCTGAATTTCTTTTAAATTATTATCAAATTGCGCCAGATAAATTAGTTGATAGTCAATAAGCTAATAGAATATTACCACAGCCAATAGTTAATAGTCATTTGCTATTTACTCTTTACTATTAATTTTATGAAAAAGAAATTATTAAATTTTTTGAAAAAAAACTTAAAAAAATTAGCTCATGCAACTATTTGGCGTTACAAACCTTTAGTCATTGCTATTACTGGCAGCGTTGGAAAAACTTCGGCGAAAGAAGCAACTTACGCGATCCTCAAGGATCATTATAAAGTTAGAAAAGCTAGTGGAAATTTTAATAATGAAATTGGTGTTCCTTTAACTATTTTAGGAGAATGGGAAGAAATTAAAGGACCTCTTTTTTGGTTAAAAGTAGTTTTCGTATCTTTATTTCATTTGTTAATAAAAACTTCTTATCCAGAAATTTTAATTTTAGAATATGCAGCTGATAAACCTAATGATATTAAGTATCTTTTAGAAATTGCTAGGCCAAAGATTGGAATAGTGACGGCAATTGGTGAAATTCCTAGTCATATTGAATTTTATGCTGATAGAGATGCTTTGGTAAGAGAAAAAACACGATTGGTCGAGCAATTGCCAGTATCTGGCTATGCAATTTTGAATTGCGACGATCCTCTTGTAAAAAGAATGGAAGTTAAAACAAGAGGGAAAGTAATGACATTCGGTTTTTCTTTTGGAGCTAATTTTCGCATAACTAATTTAGAAAATTTTTTTGAAGATGATAAACTAGCAGGTATAACGTTTAAAGTTAATTATCAAGGCAATGTTACGCCCTTTAAAATAAAAGGAGTTTTAGGAAGAAGTCATGCTTATGCAGCAGCGGCAGCAAGTTGCGTTGGGTTAATATTAGAATTAAATTTAGTGCAAATTTCAGAGTCGCTGTTTAAAAATTATAAACCAGCTAGTCATAGAATGAATTTAGTCAAAGGCATTAAAGACACTTTAATTATTGATGATTCTTACAATGCTTCGCCTCTTTCTATGAGAGAAGCTATAGTTAGTTTGGGAGAAATAAAAAATCATAGAAGAATAGCAGTATTGGGAGATATGTTAGAATTAGGTCGTTTTGCACCAGAATCTCATGAAATGATTGGTGCTTTAGCTAAACCAAATATTGATTTTTTGATTACCATTGGACCTCGAGCAAGATTTATTATCGAAGGAGCTTTGTCTAAAGGATTTGATAAAAATAAAATTTTCGGATTTAGCACAGTTAGTGAAGCGCAAAAATTTCTTCAATCTACAATCCGAAAAGGAGATATTATTTTAATTAAAGCTTCCCGGGCTATGGGCTTAGATAAAATCGTTGATAATTTAAAGGCAGTTTGAAATTTAATAATTAATACCTCATAATATAAACATCTGGCCCCATCGTCTAGTGGCCTAGGACATCTGGTTCTCAGCCAGGGAACACCGGTTCAACTCCGGTTGGGGCCACATAGATAAAAAAATTATTCAATTTACTATATGCGAAATTATTTTGATGCTATTATTGTTTTGGGCAATAAAGACGAAAAAATAATGAAAACTCGGCTTGATAAAGCATTAGAAATTTATACTAAAAACCCAGAAGTAAAAATAATCTTAAGTGGTGGTAAGAAACAGCAAGGAATTAGCGAGGCTCAAAAAATGAAAGAGTACTTAAAAGAAAAGGGATTAATAGAAAAATCTTTAATTTTAGAAGAAAGATCGCAAGATACTCTTCA
>CAYXLL010000047.1:0-3958 GCA_964465875.1 uncultured Candidatus Saccharibacteria bacterium | reverse complement strand
AAATTTTTAATACTTTATCTAATAAAAAAGAAAAGATTGAAAAGCCAAAAAAAGGCTTTTTAAAATTATTTGTTTGCGGACCAACGGTTTATAATTATCCTCATATTGGTCATGCTCGAACTTATCTTGTTTTCGATGCTTTTGTTCGTTTTTTACGCACTCAAAATTTTAAAATTTTTTATCTTCAAAATATTACTGATGTTGATGATAAAATAATAAATAAAGCTAAAGAATTACGCCGAAATCCTTTAGATTTAGCTCGTTTTTTCGAAAAAGAATATAAAAAAATAATGAAAAAAATTGGCGTTATTTCTGTTGATAAATATGCTCGAGCAAGCGACTATATCAAAGAAATTCAAGGTCAAATTGATCGCTTATTAAAAAAGGGATTCGCTTATCAGATTGAAGACGGCATTTATTATGATATTTCAAAATTTAAAGATTATGGCAAACTTTCAAGACGAACAAGCTTACAAGCCGAAGATGCTATTTCGCGAATAGATGAAAGCATAGCAAAAAGAAATAAAGGAGATTTTTGTTTATGGAAAAAAGTAAATTATAATTTACAAAATCAAACTCAAAAACAAATTTCAAAATCAAATTTTCAAATTTCCGAAAATGGTGAACCTTGTTGGCCATCACCATGGGGATGGGGTCGGCCCGGCTGGCATATTGAAGATACAGCAATTACAGAAAAATTTTTCGGCCCTCAATATAACATCCACGGTGGTGGAATTGATTTAAAATTTCCTCATCACGAAGCCGAAATTGCTCAAATGGAGGCAATTTCTGGTCGTAAACCATTTGTTAAAATTTGGATGCATACAGGTGCTCTTTCAATTGAAAATAAAAAAATGTCTAAAAGTTTAAAAAATTTTATTTTAATTTCTGATTTTCTTAAAAAATATTCCCCCGAAGTTTTACGATTTTTTGTTCTTTCTTATCATTATCGATCACCAATTAATTATAGTGAAGAAATAATTTTTCAATCTCAAAAATCTCTTCAAAACATCAAAGAATTTTTAGAAAAACTTAAATTAATTGCTTCTTCAAAAAAGAAAAGTAACAAATCTTTCAATATTAAACCAACTCTTAATATTATTGATAAAAATTTTATTAAAGCACTCAATGATGATTTCAATACTCCCAAAGCATTATCAATAATTTTTGATATGATTTCTTCGTGGCAAAATCAAATTTGGCAATTTAATAAAAAACAAGCCAAAGATATTGCTAAATTCACCCAAGAAAAATTAAAAATTTTAGGCATTGAATTAAAACCAGAAAAAATACCTCAAAAAATCAAGATTCTAGCTCAAAAACGAGAGTTATTAAGAAGAAATAAACAGTTTGTTCAATCTGATCTCTTGAGAAAAAAAATAGAAATGTTAGGATATAAAGTAGAAGATACACCTTTAGGATCTTTGATCCTAAAGAATTTCTAATTTTCAATGACCATTTTTTAATGAATTTACAATTAATTAATTTTCAAACACAACTGTTGTCGTAATTATAAATTGAAAATTGATAATTAAAGATTATTTCTATGGTTAAACTCCCGCCACAAGACACAGAAGCAGAAAAATCAGTATTAGGCGCTATTATGATCGAACCAAATGCCATTGTCAAAGTGGCCAATGTTTTATTGCCTAAAGATTTTTACAAACCAGAGCATCAAAAAATTTTCGAAACGATGCTTGAATTATTCGAGAAAGGAAAACCAATAGATATTTTAAGTGTTACAAGTCGTTTAAAAGAAAAAAAACAATTAAAAGAAGTTGGTGGATCTTCTTATCTAACTGAATTAGTTAATTCCGTTCCAAGCGCCGCTCATGTCAATCATTACGCCGACATTATTAAAAAGAAAAGTATTTTTAGAGAATTAATTGCTGTTTCTTCAGAAATTAACGAAAAGGCTTTTACTGCGGATAAAGAAGCGGATGAATTTTTAGACGAAGCCGAAAAAAAGATTTTTGCCATTTCTCAAGAATCAACTACTGCTCATTTCTCTCCTGTTAAAAATGATTTAAAAGATGCTTATGAAAGAATTGAAAGGCTTCATCGAGGTGAAAATAAATTGCGAGGAGTTCCTACTGGTTTTGAAGATCTTGATAATCTTCTTTCCGGACTTCAAAGGTCTGATTTAATTGTTTTAGGTGCTCGACCATCATTAGGTAAAACAGCTCTTGCTTTAGATATTGCAAGATCTGTAGCTGTTAAAGAAAATCTTCCAGTCGGTTTCTTCTCGCTAGAAATGTCTCGCGAACAAATTATTGATCGTTTAATTGCGGCTGAAGCCCAAGTGACGCTCTGGAAACTACGAACTGGCCGCTTAACTGATGATATTGAATTTGAAATGATTCAAGAAGCTTTAGATCGTCTTTCTAAAGCGCCGCTTTTTATCAATGACACTCCCTCTCCAAATATCTTAGAAATGCGTTCAATGGCACGGCGACTCCAAATGGAGCACGGTTTAGGTTTATTAATTATTGACTACCTTCAATTAATTCAGCCTCGCACTAATTTAGAAAGCATGGTCCAACAAGTAACAGAAATTAGCCGTGGCTTAAAAAGTTTAGCTCGTGAATTAAATACTCCAATTTTAGCACTATCTCAACTTTCTCGAGCAGTAGAGCAAAGAGAAGTAAAAATTCCACGCTTGGCTGATTTAAGAGAAAGTGGCAGTATCGAACAAGAAGCAGATGTTGTCTTGTTTATTTATAGAAAAGATAGAGACAGATTAGATGTTCCCCTCGAAGAACAAAATATGGCAGAAATTTTAATTGCTAAACACCGCAATGGACCATTGGGCACAGTAAAACTCCGGTTTGACCCAGAAAAAGTAAGTTTTAGAAGTATAGATAAAATACACCAGATAAACGAAGAGTAAAACTAATAGTTATAAGACATAGCGACTAATATTATACTAGTGCATTGTAAAAGATTAAACGTAAAACCATGGCGATAGAGTTGCTAGGCCTATCAACATAAGACTATAAACTATACAAGCTGCGACGCTCAATAACTATTAACTTATTAATTATTAATCATGAACATACTACCAAGCCCTATAGAAAAATTTATAGAAATTTTTTCGAAATTGCCGGGAATTGGCCCTCGCCAAGCTACTCGGTTAGCTTATTATTTTATTAATGTTGGCAAAGATAAAATTGACGAAACTGCTAAAGCAATTAATAATTTAAAATCTTTAAAATTATGTTCTCAATGTTTTGTTCCGCACTTAAATGAAGGAAATCTTTGCAATATCTGTAAAGATCAAACGCGTGACAAAAAAACAATCGCAATCGTAGAAAAAGAAACCGACCAACTTTCTCTAGAAAAAACAAAGAAATTTAAAGGGATCTACTTAATATTAGGTGAGTTACAAAAAAGTGGTGTTTTAGAAAATATTCAAAAATTGCGACTGAATTATTTAAAAGATTTCATCAAAAAAGAACTTAATGGCCAGGCGGAAGAAATAATTTTAGCCATTAATCCTACAACTTATGGAGATTTAAATGCTTTAATTTTAACACAAGAATTAAAACCATTTACAAAAAAAATCACCCGTTTGGGGCAAGGTATTCCGCGAGGCGGTGAAATAGAATTTGCTGATGAAGATACGTTAGGTGCAGCCCTAGAACGCAGAGATTAGTTACTTAGCCGCATAATTACTTAGTTCTAGTTGCTTAACTCTAATAAAATTTATATTGGTGCTTCAATATTTTTCTTCGGGAGGAAAATTTTTTGTTATTTTATAAATTTCTAACTCAATTGCGCGTTACCTGATAAATCTTTAAATTTTCAAGCCCTATCGTCATAAAAACTATATAACTATTCTAGCGATTTCTACTTCCGTAAACGGCTGGCGATGACCCTTCTTCTTTCGATAGCGGTTTTTTGAATGATATCTAAAAACAATCTTCTTTTTATCTTACCTTGTTTCACAATTTTTGTT
>CAYXLL010000046.1:2170-4035 GCA_964465875.1 uncultured Candidatus Saccharibacteria bacterium | reverse complement strand
TCTCTTTATCTGAAAGCAGTTCTGAATCTGATCGTACATTTTCAGTAGCCCTAGGAGACGTAGATAACGATGGCGATTTAGATTATATTGCTGGAAATGATGGTCAACCAAACAGAGTATATAAAAATAATGGTTCAGGACAATTCTCTTTATCTGAAAGCAGTTCTGAATCTAATTCTACATTTTCAGTAGCGCTAGGAGATATAGATAATGATGCCTCATCTCCTAAATCACAAGAAACTTCTTGTTCTGATGGTATAGATAATGATAAAGATGGCAGAATAGATAAATGGGATTGCAATTGTCCAGGAGCTTATTCATTTTGCAAAACTCAATATTAATTTTATAAGATGCAATTTAAGTAATTTGAATAATTAAAATAATTTAAGGTCTTGCTTTCTGTTCTTCGCCATTCGCTATTCGCCATTTTTCGATTAGAATAACTTGAGTGATTCTCTTCGTCAGAAATTAGTGTTTTTGATATAACCATTGGTTTTTAGATTTTTATTTTTATGGCAAAGATTAAAAGTATAAAACAAAGTTTTAAAGAAGCTTTTAATGGTTTTAGAGAAACTTTGATAAAAGAAACAAGTTTCAAAATAATGTTGGTGATTGCAGCGGTTGTGTTGTTTTTTCTTTTTTATTTTCCAACCTCAAGAGAAGAGAAAGCAGTAATTTTCGCCGTAATTTTAGGAGTACTTGTTTTAGAATTGATTAATTCTACTGTTGAAAAGATTATGGATTTTATAGATCCTGATTACAATAATAAAATTAGGATTATTAAAGATTTAATGGCTGCGATTGTTCTCTTAGCGAGTATCGGTGCCGTGATTGTTGGGATTTTGATTTTTTATCCTTATATTATTAGTTAGTTTTTGAAGCAAGAATTTTCTTTTTAATTTCTTCTTGGAGTTTTTTATTTTCTTTAACGGCTTCTTTTGTAGCTTCAAGGCCAACGCCTAATTTTTGGTTTTCAAAACTATAAGTATTTCCGCTTTTTGTGATAACGCCATTATTAATTGCTGTATTCACTAAGTCGCCAACATAAGAAATTCCTTCGCCATAAATAATGTCAAACTCGGCTGTTCTGAAAGGAGCAGCCACTTTATTTTTAACGACTTTTGCGTTAACGCGATGACCAATAATTTGTTCGCCTTTTTTGATTTTTGCTGAAGCACGGATATCAATTCTGACTGAGGAATAAAATTTTAAAGCTCTGCCGCCTGGCGTTGTCTCTGGGTTTCCAAACATCACTCCAATTTTTTCTCTGAGTTGATTAATAAAAATTATCAAAGTTTTTGTTTTGGCGGTAATAGCGGTTAATTTTCTTAAAGCCTGGCTCATTAATCTTGCTTGTAATCCTATAAATTGACTTCCCATGTCTCCTTCAATTTCTGCTTGAGGAGTCAAGGCAGCAACAGAATCAACAACAATTACATCAATCATTTCTGATCGCACTAAGCTTTCTAAAATATTTAAAGCCTCTTCTCCGCTATCTGGTTGAGAAAGCAAAAGTTCATCAGTTTTTACTCCAATTTTTTTAGCATAATCAACGTCAAGAGCATGTTCGGCGTCAATATAAGCAGCTTTACCGCCTCTTTTTTGAGCCTCAGCAATTACATGAAGCGCTAAAGTGCTTTTTCCTCCTCCTTCTGGTCCGAAAATTTCAACTATTCGACCTCGTGGTAATCCGCCAACGCCTAATGCAAGATCTAACGAAAAAGAACCAGTTGGAATAACTTCAACATCTGCATGTTTTACTTCGCCAAGTTTCATCACAGCTCCTTCGCCAAATTTCTCTTGGAGGGCCTTAAGTAATTTATTAACATCTTTTGATTTTTCTTCTTGTTTCATTTTTTAATTTT
>CAYXLL010000046.1:0-2070 GCA_964465875.1 uncultured Candidatus Saccharibacteria bacterium | reverse complement strand
TAAATTACGGTTTATAATTGATTTCTCTAATTATTTTATTTTCTTTTCCTAGAAATTTTTTAACTTTAAATTCTATAGTATTTAATCCTTCTTGAAGATTATAATCTTTTTCAAATCTGCCGCTACTGTCAACTACCACTTCTTCGTTATTAATTAATAATTTATCTTTTTGGTCAATATAGCCAATTACTTTTAAGGTTGAAGTGCTGATAGTAGATTCTGATAAGCTAGGAGAAATTATTTCTAATTTTGGTATACCAAAAATACTTCTCCAATTAAATCCTAGATATAATATAACAAAAATTAGAATTATCAAAAAGACAATTAATCTTTTGCTTTTTACAGGCAGAGCGTAACGATTAGAAGCCAGTTTATCATTTTCTCCGGCAATTTTTAATGGCAGATCATGTTTATAAGTTTCCCATAATTCTTCGCCGTCAATTCGAAGAACTTTAGCGATTTTCAAAATATAACCATGGACATAAGGAGCAGGAGGTAATTTTTTATATTCTCCAGAAATTAACGCTTCTAAATAACGTTTAGGGACATCGCTAGTTTCTGCTAATTTATCTAAAGTTAAGGCCTTATTTTCTAGAGATTCTTTTAATATTTCGCTTAAAGCGCTCATAGATTTTTAAAAATAAAATAAATTGTTAATTTTTCTTAAAAAGATTCATCATCGTTTTCTCCGAAATCTTCATTTTTAAAAGCTTTAATTTTATCAAAATAAATTTCTCTTGGCTTAGCGCCAATGCCTGGTCCAATTAATCCTTTGGATTCTAAAATATCTAATATCCTCGCAGCTCTAGCGTAACCTATTTTTAAATATCTTTGAAGAAGGGAAGCTGAGGCTTTTTGGGCTCGAACGATTATATCAATTGCTTCATCTAGAAGCTCATCATTTTCATTGTCTTCTTCAGAGGAAAGAAAATTTTCGATTTCTTCAGTATTAAGATTAATGTTTTCACTCGACATCCACTCTTCATTATTTTTATTAATAAAATCAACAACTTTATGAACTTCCTCCTCGCTAATATAAGCGCCTTGAATTCTTTTTGGTTTTGAAAGTTCAGCAGCAACAAAAAGCATATCACCAGCGCCTAATAATTTTTCTGCTCCAGCTGTATCAAGAATTGTTCGAGAATCAACTTGAGATGGCACCTGAAGAGCAATGCGTGCGGTAATATTTGCTTTAATTAAGCCAGTAACTACTTCTACAGATGGCCGTTGCGTTGAAAGAATTAAATGAAGCCCAGTGGCTCGAGCCATTTGCGCTAATCTCACAATAGATCCTTCTACCTCTCGGCCATAGGTAGTCATTAAATCAGCCAATTCATCGATAACAATCATAATAAACGGTAGAGATTCTTCGGGGTTTTTCGTGTTGTAGCTTTGGATGTCTCTAGAACCAGCGCTTTGCAAAAGATCATATCTTCTTTCCATTTCATTAATTGCCCATCTAAAAACAGCAACTGATTTTTTGATGTCAGTGATTGGTGGCGTTAAAAGATGAGGAAGATTATTATAAATAGAAAGTTCTACTCTTTTAGGGTCGATAAGAATCATTTTTAATGTTTCAGGAGAATTTTTATAAAGTAGTGAGATTAAAATTGAATGTACGCAAATTGATTTTCCGCTACCAGTTGAACCAGCTATTAATAAATGTGGCATTTTTTCGATATCAGGAAAAAGTACTTCTCCTGAGACGTCGCGACCAAGTGGAAAAACTAAAGGACCTGATTTTAAAAATTCTGGATAAGCCATTAATGAGCCAAGGCGAACAAGAGCGGCTGCTTTATTTGGAACCTCAATCCCCACTAAAGATTTTCCAGGAATTGGTGCCTCGATTCTAATTGGATGGCTAGCTAAAGCTAGAGCAAGATCTTGGCTTAGAGCAGTGATGCGAGATAATTTTATGCCTTCTGCTGGTTTTAAAGTATATCGGCTAACTTTGGGGCCAACATTAATTTCTCCCATTTCTACGGGGATACCAAAACTTTCCAAAGTTCTTTTTATAATATTAGCATTAGCCCGTAAATCGCCAGCAGTTGGTTTCTCAACCGAAGAGCG
>CAYXLL010000045.1:0-4074 GCA_964465875.1 uncultured Candidatus Saccharibacteria bacterium | reverse complement strand
CAGAAACATATTTAAGAAAGATTAAACCCAAAACTACGTTTTTATATTCACTAACGTCTATATTGCCTCGCAATTTATCAGCTGCTTTCCACAATTCTTTTTCAAATTCTAAATCCTGACCATTAGAAACCTTCAAAGATTTCATTTTTTCCGCTGCTTCTTCGCGTGCTGTTTCGATTCGCTTTTTAATATCTTCTGGCAAAGAATCGATTTCGTATAAAAAACTTTTGCCAACTTCTCTAATATGAACTTCATTGTGGCCTTTAAGCATTTTTTGAATTGCTTGACGGCTAACCCCTAAAATCCTTGCTAAATCACGTGTAGAGATATAACTATTTTCTTTTTTCATAGAAAGAATTGTAGCAAAATTAAATATGGTTGTCAAGTGACAACCATATAATGTATCTAAATTTTCCTGTTAAGAATTAAATTAATTTATGCTCTTTGAAGCTAAATATTTCTGTCTTTGTGATAATGACGTGATCTAAAACATCAATACCCATTATCTTGCCGGCCTCAACGATGCGCTTGGTGATTGAAAGATCATCCTCTGATGGCTCAGGATCTCCTGATGGATGATTGTGAATTAAAATTATTGAAGCAGCGTTTTGACGAAGGGCCTCGGCAAAGATTTCTCGAGGGTGGACTAAACTAGCATTTAAGGTGCCAATAAAGGTTGATTCTTTCTTCCAGATCATTTCGTTTCTGGCGTTAAGATAAATTGTCATTAAGTGCTCACGGGTTTTTACTCTTAGATAAACTGCTTGGGCTAAAACGTCTTTTGTTGAGCGAATAATGGGTAGAGTTTCTTCTTGAATTTTGAGAGATCTTTTAACTAATTCAGCAGCGGCTAAAATCGTGCAGGCCTTGGCTGAACTTATTCCTTTAATCTTTGTTAAATCTTGATAACTCATTTTAAAAAGCCGTTTTTTGGAATATTTTCTTAAAACTTCTTTTGCTAAGTCCAAAGCGCTTTTTCCCTCTCTACCTGTTCCCAATAAAATTGCTAAAAGTTCTTCATCTTTTAAATTTTGAGGGCCTTTTGAGATTAGTTTTTCTCGCGGGCGGTCTTCTTTGGGCAAGTCCTTAATTTTAAGCTTCTTTTGTAACATAGTTTAAAAAATTTAATTATTTTCTATTTTCGAGTTCAAAAATACGAATAGTGCTGTCGGCATAGCCTGCAACAATGTATTTTTTTATCTTGAGAAATATTTACTGATAATATTCCATCTTGATGACCATGATCAATATCATATTTAAAACCAGTTCTTTTTGAAGAAATATTACGCCATAATAAATTGCCATTTTCATCAAAAACAGAGACGCCATATGCTCCATCGCCAATAATAACTATTTCTTTTCCGTCATCAGAAACTTTCAGATATTGCAACTTACAACAAGTTACTGAAGAGGTCGATTACGTGCGATTACTTTACTTCTTTTTCAATATTCTGAATTTTTTTCTGCACAAATTTTTTTCGCATCCTCCAAGTATTTTTTAAATTGTCTGACAATTTTTTCCTCTTTTTCAATAAGCTGTCTTTTATTCCGTGTTTCCTCCAGCGTTTTAATTTGCTCGCGAATATTTTCTTTTAACATATCAAAGGTCTTATGCAACACACTTTCCGCTTTAATTTTTCCTAATTTCCTTTTAGAAGCAATAAGTTTTTCGTACTTTAATATTATACATTCACTATCCTATTGTATCATTTTACTATTTCAACAAAGTTCTATTAAGTGGATAACTCCTTAAGTTGTTAAAGTTGTTAAAGCCGCAGGGGCGAGGCATACTTTGTCCAAAATTCCTGCCAAAATCCAAAAAGTTAAAAATGGCGGAGGAGGTGGGACTCGAACCCACAAGACGGTGTTAAGCCGTCAGAGTTTAGCAAACTCTTGCAATAACCATTATGCGACTCCTCCAATCTCCTTGTAATTATCTAATATTTCTGCTAATTTTACAAGATATGGAGCAGGATTCACAATTATTATCAAAAAATAAAAATTTGCTGCCGCGGCCGCCAATTGTAGTTATTCTTGGTCATGTTGATCATGGAAAAACTACTCTCCTGGATTATATTAGAAAAACAAATCTAGCTGCCAAAGAAGCAGGAGAAATTACTCAATCAATCGGTGCTTATGAGGTTGTACATCATAATAAGAAAATCACTTTTATCGATACGCCAGGACATGAAGCTTTTAATAAGATGCGAGAAAGAGGCGCCAATGTTGCAGATGTAGCAGTTTTAGTAGTAGCAGCTGATGAATCAATAAAACCTCAAACCAAAGAGTCTATTGAGATTCTTAATAAAACTAAAACTCCTTTTATTGTAGCAATTAATAAAATTGACAAACCAACTGCAAATATTAATAAAGTTATCAATGATTTAATGGACTTCAATGTTTTATTAGAAAAATATGGCGGTAATATTCCGTGGCAGGCGATTTCTGCTAAAACCGGTGACGGCGTTAGTGAATTGTTAGATCTTATTATTTTAATGGGCGAAATGGAAAATTTAACTTATGATCCTAAAGCAGCAGCTAGTGGTGTGATTATTGAATCTAAGCTTGATTCTAAAAGAGGCATTACAGTAAGCGCAATTTTAAAAAACGGGATTTTGAAAAATGGTGATTTAATCGCTACTGATTCAGCATCTGGAAAAATTAATACTTTAGAAAATTTTTTAGGACAAAGAGTTGAAAGTTTATCGCCTTCGGCTCCGGCTTTGATTTTGGGCTTTGAAACAATGCCGGAGGTTGGAGAAGAATTTTTTGCTGGAGAAATAGATCTTGTAGAAATTCAGCCAGTAAAAATTTTTGAAAGAAAAGTAGAACAAACAGAAAATTTTGTCTCTCCTGAAGATTCTCGAAATTATCTTAATTTAATTTTGAAAGCTGATACATCTGGATCTTTAGAGGCATTAAAAAACGTCTTATCAAGTTTGCCATTGAAGGATAAAAAAGTTAAATTCTTAGAAGAAGCAGTTGGCGATATTAATGATAGTGATGTAAAATTAGCTCAAGCTACTGGTGCTATAATTATTGGTTTTAAAACAAAAATTCAAAAAACAGCGCAGGAATTAGCAAAGATTCATTCTATAAAAATTATTAATTCAGAAATTATTTATGAAATAGGAAAAATTTTAGAAGAAAGTTTAGCAGAGGAAAAAAGTCAAAAAACAATAGCCGAACTTGAAGTTTTAGCAGTTTTTAACCAAAAAACAAAGAAACAAATTATTGGCGGAAAAGTAACAACAGGTGTTTTTAAAAATCGCAGTCGAATAAAGATTATGAGAAACAGCGAAGAAATTGGCTGGGGAAAGGTGATAAATCTTCAATCACAAAAACAAGACGTAGAAGAAGTAAGGAGCGGAAATGAATGTGGTTTATTAATTGAATCAGATACAAAAATAAGTATTGGCGATCATTTAATTCAAGAATTATAATAATATATGAAGTATCGAAAAGAGCGTTTAAACGAACTTATAAAAGAAGAATTGGGGAAATTTTTTTTGAAAGAATTGGACTTTGAAAATTCAATAGTTACTATTATGAGCGTAGAAGTTTCTGATGATTTATTAAATGCTAAAGTTAAAATAAATATTATGCCATCTTCGAAATTAAATGAAATATCTGATATTTTACGAAAAAATCGCCGTCGTTTAGAACATTTTTTAATGAAAAAAATTAGCATTAAGCAAATTCCTAAATTAAGTTTTGAAATCAACGAACATCCTGAAAGAGAAGAAGAGGTTGAAAAAATTTTTATAAAAGATAAAATATAAAGAAAGGCTGGCCACGTAGCCAAGAGGTAAGGCAGGGGTCTGCAAAACCCCTATACGCCGGTTCGATTCCGGCCGTGGCCTTATAAAAGTTTAAAATGTAAATATCAAAATAAAAAATGACAATGTAAAATGTTAAAATTTATTTTGTCAAAGGTAAATTCCTAAATTTTGCATTTTGATTTTTGAATTTTGAATTTAGTAAATTGCCCGGGTGGCGGAATTGGCATACGCAAAGGACTTAAAATCCTTGACTCGCAAGGGTTTGTGGGTTCGAGTCCCACCCCGGGCACAA
>CAYXLL010000044.1:0-4290 GCA_964465875.1 uncultured Candidatus Saccharibacteria bacterium | reverse complement strand
AAACTTAAAATATTATGTTTAATCTGTATTTTCTCAATCTAAGAGAAAGAATAAGTTCTTCTCAATCTTCTCAAAACAACAAAAAAGGTTTTACTCTCATAAAAATGTTAATAGTCATAGCTATTATTGCTATTCTAGCAGCTATTGTTATTATTGCCATTAATCTAGTTAAACAAATGCAAAAAACCAGTCCTATATCTATGAGACAAAGTACAGGTGAAGGAGGCAAAGCCAATGGTCAAATTTGTTCAATTGGCAGTGAATGCAATTCTGGCAATTGTGTTACTGGTTATTGTTGTTCCAGCCCTAGCTGTAATACTTGTTATTCCTGTTCTACTGGTTCTTGTGCTGCTCAAACTTGTGATGGAGCAGCTGCTACTCTTTTAGGTTGTACTCAAGGATCTGAAGCCTGTCGTAAATGCACTTCTGGTATTTGCGGTTACTACACCTCTGATCAACATGGTTGTTCTTCTGGTCAAGCTTGCGATTCTAGTGGTCAATGTGCAACTGCCAAAGTTGGCGTAGGTACATCTGGAAATATTGATTTAGATTATATTGCTGGAAATTATAGGGATGCAAATACGAATCCTCTACCAAACAGAATATATAAAAATGATGGTTCAGGACATTTCACTTTATATGAAAATAGTTCTGAATCTGATTATACATCTTCGGTAGCAATAGGAGACATAGATAATGATGGTGATTTAGATTATATTGTTGGAAATGCTGTTGGCCCAAACAGAATATATAAAAATGATGGTTTAGGACATTTCACTTTATTTGAAAGTAGTTTTGAATCTAATCATACACAGTCAATAGCACTAGGAGACATAGATAATGATGGTGATTTAGATTATATTACTGGGAATAATAGTCAAAATAGAATATATAAAAACAATGATTCAGGACATTTCACTTTATATGAAAGCAGCTCTGAATCTGATGATACAGCTTCAATAGCACTAGGAGACATAGATAATGATGGTGACCTAGATTATATTGCTGGAAATTATGAGCAATCAAACAGAATATATAAAAACAATGGTTCAGGACATTTCACTTTATATGAAAACAATTTTAAGTTTGATCAGACAGCTTCAGTAGCACTAGGAGATATAGATAACGATGCTTCATCTCCTGGGTCACAAGAAACTTCTTGCTCTGATGGTATAGATAATGATAAAGATGGCAGAATAGATAAATGGGATTGCAATTGTCCAGGAGCTTATTCATTTTGCAGGACTCAATATTGATCTTGAAAGATGCAATTTAAACAATTTTAATAATTAAAATAATTTAAAATCTTGCTTTCTGTTTTTTACTATTAGCCTTTTGTTCTTTATGGTTTATGTAGGACATGTGTTTGTAATAATTGATTAAAATTTAATTTAGTAAAATTTTAGCTATTACTTTTTCAAGCCTACTATTGAGGTTGAATCTTCATTGGAAATTTAAGCTCTTTATATTAAACCACGCTCTTTTTTGGTTGGGCTTGACAAAACTTGATTTTACCAGATAAAATCTGTATTATTAAGATAATAGATAATTTACACCAATAAAGCATTATATTATTAGCGAGGAAAAGGTCGATTAATATAAATATTGCATTCTAATATTTTTATGAATAAACAAGGATTAGTTGAGGCAGTTATGAAATCTGCGGGAATTGAAGTTAAAAAACAAGCTACCGCAGCTGTTGATGCGGTTTTTGATACTATTGCTCAAGCAATGAGCCGTGGTGAAGAAGTGGCAATTGCTGGGTTTGGGACTTTTAAGGTGGCAAAAAGGGCCGCGAGAATGGGCATTAATCCAAGAACTGGAGAAAAGATTCAGATTGCTGCTTCGGTAAAGCCAAAATTTAGAGCTGCTAAAGCCCTAAAAGAAGCCGTCAAATAAAGAGATTATAAGAAAAATCTCGAATTTTAAAACCCCGCTCAATTTGAGCGGGGTTTTAAGTGGCAAGCAATTGAAGTTATTTTATTAAATTGCTCATTTTTAGAAAAATTTCATAAACTGCTTTAATATTTTCAAAACCGTCTTTTATAAATCCTTGAAAAGCAGCGCTATCAAATTGAGGATTATTAATAGTAGAAAGAGAAGAAGTGCTAATTTTAATATTTTCAGTAGAAGAAATCGTAGAAGAATCTGTGTTTTCGATAGATTCTGTGCTAGTGGCAATACTTAATTGGCTAGAAAGATAATCATAGAGTGTTTTTTCAGCTTTTTCGATAGATTCATTAGTAAGATTTAGATAGTTTTTTGCTGAATCTAATAAGGAGTTAAATTGTTGAGTTTGCTCTAGTTTTAAATTAGTTAATTTTTCTACGTCTTTTTTAATTTTTTCAAAACGTTCAGTGGCTGTAGCAAAGATATCTTTCTCTTTTAAAACCAAAGAAAAATCAATAATTATTTCTGTCTCAGGAGCATAATATTTTTCTCGCCAATTTTTAAATTTAATAGCTAAATTCTTTAAATCATCAACATTGTTTGCCTCAGAAATTTTTACTCTTATTTCTTGATTATAATTTCTAAAATCTGAAATTTTTTCTAATAGCATTGTTTTAATCCTAGCATAATCAGAGTTATCTTCTACGGAAATTTGATCTAAATTTTTATTTAAATTTTTTAATTCTGCATCAGCAAGGTCCATCACTTTATAAAAAGCGTTTTGTTTTGAAATAAAATCGTCTTTATTAGATCCGGTTAAGGTGGCTAATTCAGCTGAGGCGGTTGTCGCAGCTGAGGCAAACGTTTCAGCTCTAGTTGAGGGAATAAGACATAAATTAATACTGAAACTCGCCAAAACAGCTAAAGTAATAATTGTAATATTTTTTTTCTTCATTTTATCAACTTATTAGCCATAAAATGGCCATTATTTAGTTAACTCTTCAAGGAGTTGATTAATTTGTTCTTCATTGGAAAGATTTTCAGTGGTCGTAGAAGGGTCAGAAGGAGTAGTAGTTGATATTTTTTCTAAAGCATTTTTAGTGACTTCTTGAGATAATTTATAATAATTAATTTCGTTTAGATTAATATTTATTGATTGATTAATTTGTTGAGCTTCAGCAGAGATAGCTGAACTGTCAAGGCCGGGGAGAATTAAAGGCGAAATAGTGCTATTAATATAAAAAGCACTAACACAGATTATTAAAACAAAAATAGTAGCAATAACAATGTTGCTTGAAACTTTTAAATTAGTAATAGTTTTTCGCCAGAGAGTAGAAGCCTCGGCTAATTTATTAGCATTAGATTGCGAAGTATTTAAAATATAAGAAAGCGACTTTTGGGAATAGTCTTTGTTTGGCTCTATTTCTTTAAGTTTTTTTATTTTTTTAATAAGATTTTCTTCCATATTTTTAGAGTTTACTTAATATTTATTTTTTCTTCTCCTAAAGTTTCTCTTAAGCTTTTGATGGCTCGATGCTGAATAATTCTTACAGCTGTTGGACTTTTTCCAATAGCGAAAGCAATTTCTTTTGGCGACATTTCTTCAATATAACGCATAATGATAACATCTTGCTGTTCTGGTTTTAATTTTTCGATGGCTTTTTTAACTTTTTCAATCTCATCTTTAGCATCAATTTTCTCTTCAATCTCTAGATGATCGGTCGTCGCTATGTCTTCTACGTCAATTAAACTTATATCTTCTCTTTTAGAGCGATAAGTATCAATAATTTGATTTCTGGCAATTTTATAAAGCCAACTGGACAGAGGCAATTTCTGATAATTAAATCTTCCTATATTTTGCCAGGCTTTTAGAAACACCTGATGGCAAATATCTTCTGCTTCGGCTCTTTCACTGACTTTAATATAGATAAATCTGTAAATTTGAGGCTGATAATGGCTGTAAAGCAAGCCAAAAGCTTCTTTGTCGCCATCAATTGCTTTTTCTATTAAATTTTGTTCGTTCTCTAACATAGAAAACGTAAAAAAAAGACTTTAGTTTCAGATTATTTTAATAAGAGAATAAAGATCTATTTTATCAAAAAATCGCCTTGTCGTAAAATAGAAATTTTATTTTTATTAATTTTGATCAAAGTTGACGGAGAGTTTTTAATTTTTCCACTATTTAATAAATAGAAATCAACATTGTTCCCAAAATATTTTTTAGCTTCGCTAATAGTAGTTGCTGGTGGTTGGCCTTCTGGGTTTGCGCTTGGAGCAACTAAGGGGCCGGTCTTTTTAAGAAGTTGTATTAAGTTTTTATTTTTAGGTAATCGAAAAGCTAATGAATTTGTTCCGCGATGAAGATAGAAAAATTTTTTGGAACGACATGGTAGGATAATG
>CAYXLL010000043.1:0-4339 GCA_964465875.1 uncultured Candidatus Saccharibacteria bacterium | reverse complement strand
CAGTTTCGCCGCATGTTACTCTAAAGCCGTCTGGTTTTGAGGACCAGATTATCTTAAAGGATAAAATTAGAGACGTTTTAACAGGCTTAGGCTTAGATGAAGTTTGCAATTATTCCTTCTGCGCACAGCCTAATATGGATTTAACATGGACCAACACAGAAAGTCCGCGCAAGTTAGCATCCAGTCTATATGAATCTGAGTTAGTTGAAATAGAGAATCCTATTGCTGAAAATCAAAGATATTTACGACCTAGCTTAATACCTCTTTTAGAAAAGAATATTTTTGATAATTTTCGATTTTTTGAAGAAGTAAAAATTTTTGAGATTGGAAAAGTTTTTAAGAAAATTCAAGATTTAAAAATCAAAAGTCAAAATTTATTTAAAGAATGGTGGAGTTTGGGAGTGGCTATTGGGCATAAAAATGAAACTAAAGATTTATTTTTTGAATTGAAGGGTATTCTTGAAGAATTGTTTAAACGCATTGGCTTGATTGATTTTACTTTTGGCGAAAAAGAAAATATATTTGAAATTTATTCGAATAACGAAATTATTGGTGTTCTTGAAAAAAGAGAAAATTTTAGCATTGCAGAAATAAATTTAGAAAAAGTTTTAGAGTTTATTGAAGGAGAATTTGAATATCAGCCTTTATCTAAATATCCAACAGTTATAAGAGATGTTTCTGTGTTGGTAAGTAAAGATATAAAAATTGGCGATTTAATGCAAGAAATTCAACTTGTTAATCTATCTTTAATTAAAGATGTTGATCTTATTGATGAGTATGAGGGAGAAAAATTAGAATTAAATAAAAAAAGTTTGACGTTTAGAATTATTTTTCAAGCAGACGACAGAACCTTAACCGATAAGGAAGTAAATGAACAAATGGCAAAAATTTACTCTATTTTAACTTCTAAATTTAAAGCAAAAATAAGATAAAAATTGCCTTGATTTTAATTTAAATTTTTACAACAAAGAGTAAAATCTAATTTATGTTTTTTTGGATCTATATATAATCAAATACTGTTATGCTATAGCATAACAGTATTTTTATCATCTTTAATCGTATTATTATGATTAATCATGGCATCCTAATATATCTAAACTACAAGTAGGTGTTGTGCTATAGCACAACACTCAAAAAAAACAGAAAAAAGAAGTTTTAATTATTTTATCAATTTAAAGAAATCTGGCTTCCTTATTTTATTACAAATCTAATATCAATTTTCAATCTCCAAATTTATAAAACCGAGTTTCATATTAGACTTAGTCCTGCACAGAGGACCATTGATTTGGTTCCTTAAATTTATCCTATTAATGCTTCACTGTTATGCTATAGCACAACAGTAATCGTTTTACAGTTTTTTCTTTTTTTATTTTATCTTGAAGAATTTTAGATTATTGTATTAATATCAAAAGTTTTTGAAATTTATTCTTTAGATTTTGTTACGTAATAATACTTAAGTAATATGTCGATATTGTATTAGATGATACATGATGTATGACAATTATAGCATTATATATTCTTGTTTTTTATCTTATTTTTTGCTATAATTAAATTATCTAAAATGATATTTAAGATAGATTTTATCTAATTTTAAAGGTATTTTTCGAGCTACTTTAATCGCTTTTTTATTTTTTAAAAATTAGAAATTAAAATTTATATGTCAAAGAAAAATCAATCAAAAAAATCTCAGCCAAAAAAATCGCAAGAAAAATCGCAAGTGAAAGTTCAAAATAATACTTCTCAAAATAATAATGAGCAACCTTCTTATGAAGCGAAGGATATTTATGTTTTAGAGGGGTTAGAACCAGTTAGAAAAAGACCAGGAATGTATATTGGCTCTACAGGACCTGATGGTCTTCATCATTTAGTTTGGGAGTGTGTAGATAACTCGATTGATGAAGCAATGGCTGGTTATGCTAAGAATATTAAAGTAGAGTTTTTAGAAAATAATCGCGTGGCAATTACTGATGACGGTAGAGGTATACCTGTCGATATTCACCCTCAAACAAAAAAATCAGCTCTCGAAACTGTTATGTGTACGCTTCATGCCGGAGGAAAGTTTGGTGGTCAATCTTATAAAGTTTCTGGTGGTCTTCATGGTGTTGGTGTGTCAGTAGTTAATGCTTTAAGTAAATGGATGAGAGTTGAAGTATGTCGAGGAGGAAATTTATATGCTCAAGAATATAAAAGAGGAAAACCTGCATTCAAAGTTAAAAAAATTGGTAAGTGTTTTAAAAGTGGTACAAAGGTTATTTTTGAACCAGATCCAGAAATTTTTCAAAAAGTAGAATTTAATCGTTCCCGAATTTTAGACCATCTTCGTCAGCAAGCTTTTTTAACCAAAGGAGTAAAAATCGAAGTTTTAGACAGAAGACAATCTCCTTATATTTATTATGCCTTTTGTTTTGATGGCGGTGTTCTTTCTTTTATAAAATATTTAAATCATTCAAGTGAACCACTACAAAAGGAAATTTTTTACGTTAATAAAAACTATGAAGATATTAATATTGAAGTAGCTTTTCTTTATAATCAAGACATTGAAACTCAAGAAATGAGTTTTGCTAATAATATTTATACGCCAGATGGAGGCATGCATTTAACTGGTTTTAGAACTGCTTTAACACGGACTCTTAATGATTATGCTAGAACCAATAATTATTTAAAGGAAAATGATGACAACTTAAACGGCGATGATGCGAGAGAAGGTTTAGTGGCTATTGTTTCAATCAAGATAAGAGAACCTCAATTTGAAGGACAGACAAAAGCACGATTAGGTAATCCGGAAGCAAGAACAGCAGTTGATGCGGTAGTTTCTGAAGCTTTAAAAGATTTTTTAGTTAAACATTCTGATGACGCAAAAGCGATTATCGAAAAATGCCTTTTAGCTGCTAAAGCAAGAAAAGCCGCAAAAGCAGCCAAAGATATGGTTTTAAGAAAAGGCATATTAGATGGCTTAACTTTACCCGGGAAATTAGCTGATTGCTCAACAAAAAATTCTGAAGAAGCAGAATTATTTATAGTGGAAGGCGATAGTGCCGGAGGCAGTGGGAAGCAGGGAAGAGATAGAAGATTTCAGGCAATTCTTCCTTTGCGTGGAAAAATTTTAAATGTTGAAAAAACAAGACTTGATAAAATGCTTGCTAATAATGAAATTAGGGCATTAGTGACTGCTATTGGGACAGCGATTGGTGATGAATTTGATTTATCTAAATTAAGATACGGAAAAATTATTATTATGACTGATGCTGATGTTGATGGCGCTCATATTAGGACACTTCTTTTAACGCTTTTTTATAGATATTTTAAAGAAGTCATTGAAAGTGGCCATCTATATTGCTCAGCCGCCGCTTTATCGCATTCAAAAAGGTAAAGAAGTTCATTATGCTTATTCTGATCAAGAAAAAGATGATATTATTAGAGAATTGCGTAAAAATAGTTCTCGAAAATCTTCAGATAATGTAGATGAACCGTCTAATACCCGTGAGCCAGCAATTAACATTCAGCGCTACAAAGGTTTAGGCGAAATGAACCCAGAGCAATTGTGGGAGACAACAATGGATCCTCAAAGAAGATTATTAAAACTTGTAAGAATTGAAGACGCAGAGGAAGCTGATCGATTATTTGACATCTTGATGGGAGAGCAAGTGGAGCCAAGAAAACATTTTATCCAGGCTCACGCCACAAAAGTAAGAAATTTGGATATTTAGAATAGATGAATTTATAAATTTGAAAAATGTCAATGATAATGATATACTAGAAAAACTTAAATTTAACATCAATTATAGAAATCCAAACATTTTATGTATCATGTATCGCGCATCATATATCATTAGTATAGTTTTTTGATTTTAAGAGGCTTGCCTTTTGCCTTTTGAATTATTTTAAAGTATGTTTAAAAGATTAAAAAATTATTTTAAAGAAGCAAGGTTAGAAATGAGACGAGTCAGTTGGCCTAATAGACAAAAAACAATAAATTTAACAATTGTGGTTGTTGGCATTTCTTTCATTTTTGCTGTTTATTTAGGGTTGCTTGATTTTATTTTCATTTCTATTTTAGGGAAAATTTTATAAATTTATATGAAAGAGAATAAAACAAAAAAATCATCTAAAACAGCAAAAAAATTAGTGCAAGAAGAACCTAATGTTGTTAATCGTCATTGGTATGCAATTCATACATATTCAGGTTACGAAGATGCTGTTGAAAGATATTTAAAACAGCGAGTAGAATCATTAGGAATGGATGATAAAATTTTTAATGTAATTGTGCCAAAAGAGAAAAAACTTAAGATTAAAAATGGAAAAAGAACAACCGTAGAAGAAAAAATTTATCCTGGCTATG
>CAYXLL010000042.1:0-4363 GCA_964465875.1 uncultured Candidatus Saccharibacteria bacterium | reverse complement strand
TAATCTTAATAATTTTTTCTAAAAAATCATACATTCGTTGAGATCGTAGTGTTGCTGTTAATCCTACTATCTGACCTTTTCTAATTTTAAATCCTGCAATAGAATTTCTTGCTCTAGTAATTTTTGGTTTCTGGCCGACTATTAAAGAAAATTCTTTAATAATTTTAGGTAAAAGATTTTCTTCAAAATTGGCTTGTTGGCTTAATCGTCCTATCCCAGTATTAGTCACTATTTTCACAATTCGAGGAACTGCTAAATCATTGCAATAACCAAAAGTTTCCCGCATCTTAGGAACAACCTCTTTAAAATATTTTGTTTTTAAATCCTGTTTTTGCATTTTTTACAAATTCTAATTTTTTCTTGATTATTTTCAACTTGATAGCCAACTTTCGTTGGTTTTTGGCAAGCTGGACAAACAAACATCACATTAGAAACATGAAGTGGCTGCGGTGTTAAAATAACTTCACCTTTTTGCCCTTGTTTCTTTGGTTTAACATGCTTTTTAAAAAGATGCAAACCTTCCACTAAAATTTTATTTTCTTTTGGAAATACCTTCAAAACTTTCCCTACCTTTCCTTTATCTTTTCCTGATATTATTTTAACTGTATCATTTTTATGAATTTTCATAGGAATAAATTAAATTTTTATAATTATATTTCCTTATAATTTTCTGTTATTTTTTTCTCAAACTTAAAATTTTATATAATTTCTTCTGCCATAGTCACAATTTTTTCAAATCCTTTTTCTTTCAGTTCGCGAGGAATAGGTCCAAAAATTCTTGTTCCTTTAGGCTCATTTTTTTCAATAATAACTACAGCATTATCGTCACAGCGAATATAAGAGCCATCTTTTCTGCGAAATGGTTGTCGCTGTCTCACTACCACCGCTCTAACAATATCTTTCTTCTTCACGGATTTTCGTGGCTCCGCTGACTGAACTGATCCAATAATAACATCGCCAATTCTTGCATAACGTTTTCTACTGCCTCCTAAAATTCTAAAACATCGAATTTTTTTTGCTCCGGTATTATCAGCAACTTTTAAAATTGTACGTTCTTGAATCATATTAGTATTGTTTATTTAAACCAAGCTTTTTATTTTCCACCGTTTTTCTTTTGATAATGGCCTTGTTTCTTCGATAATTACTTTATCTCCAACTTTATATTCATTATTTTCATCATGCGCCTTAAATCTTTTCGAGATTTTGTAATATTTTTTATATAAGGGATGTTTTTTAAAACGAGAAACTTCAACAACTCTTGTTTTTTGCATTTTATCAGAAACTACAACACCTTCCAATTTTCTTTTTTTAATTTATTTTCTTTCCATGTTTTTTATTTATTATTACTTTTAATTTGGTTCATAAAAGTTAAAATTCGAGCATTAAGTCTTTTTACTTCTTTAATCTCTTTAATGTTTTTTAATTTATTAGTTGATAAATCAAAACTAAGTTTTCTTAGTTTTTCTTGATTATCTTCAAATAATTTTTGAAGTTCTTCAAGTGATTTATTTTTTAATGCTTGAATATCTCTTTTTTTCATGAATTGGTCTGACTAATATGCAAATTTATACAAATATTTTAATCTTTGAAAAATTCGTATATTTGTAGTATTAGTATATTCGTAAGTTTACTTAAAAATAACTCTGGTTTTTATTGGTAATTTATAAGCAGCTTGTCTTAAAGCTTCTTCGGCTTGATCTCGACTAATGCCATCAACTTCGAATAAAATTCTTCCTTTTTTTACTGGAAAAACATAATGGTCAACTGCACCTTTCCCTCCACCTAATGTAACTTCTGGTGGTTTTTTAGTAACTGGCTTGTCAGGAAAAATTCGTATCCAAAGCTTTCCACCTTTTTTTAAAAAATGACTGATTGCCTTTCTTGCTCCTTCGATTTGTTTTGAATCAACCCAAGCACTATCTAAAGCTTGTAGTCCAGCCATACCAAAAGATAACTTTGTCCCTCTTGTTTCAATTTCTCTTTTTCTTGATCTACCTTTCTGCCATTTTCGATGTTTTACTTTTTTAGGAATTAACATATGTATAAATTTAAAATGTAAATATCAAAACGTAAAATAACAATGTAAAATGTTAAAATTTTGGAGTTTAGTCATCTTATCATTTTGATTTTTAAATTTTACATTTTTAACTCTCGCCTAATATTTCTCCTTTATAAATCCAAACTTTAATGCCGACAGTACCATAGGTACAAAATGCCGTAGCTTCACCATAATCAATATTAGCTCTTAATGTCTGAAGTGGCAATTTGCCTTGCGACAATTGTTCGCGACGAGAAATTTCAGCGCCATCTAGACGTCCCGAGAGTTTAATCTTTGCTCCTTCTACCCCTTTATTTTGCATAATTTGGTCTAAATATTTTTTCATTACTCTTCTATAAGGCATTCTTTTTTCTATGTCCCATGCAATATTTTGGCTCACAACAGACGCTGAAACATCAGAACGCTTCAGCTCCTCAACATTAATATTTAAAACAGGAATCTCTTTAATTTTCTTTTCTTTTCTAAATTTCATTATTTTCTTTTTGAGAAACTCAGAGAGATCTTCAATACCTTTTCCTCCTCTTCCAATAATTAATCCTGGCCTAGCGGCACGAATAGAAATTCGACAATTATTCCCTACTCTTTGAATCAAAACTTCATCAATTCCGGCTTGCTTAATTTTATCATTAATGGCTTTCCTAATAATTTCATCCTCTTCTAGAAAAAAACTAAATTGATGGCCTGATGGCATCCATTGAGCTTTCCAATCTTGATTAATCCCTAATCTTAATGAATTTGGTCTAATTTTTTGTCCCATTATAATTATAAATATATAAATATTGTTAAATTGAAATAATTGAAAATTACAAAATTAATCTTCCAATCTTTCAATAATTAATATTTTATTATACGCTTTTTCTTCTAAACATTTTTTTCATAAATCCTCGTTGTCTTTTTGGGCTAGTTTTTGACTGTGCTTCTTTTTCTTCTTTTATTTTAGGTTCTTTTTTAGTTTTCGGCTTTTTAATTTTTTCTTTTTTCTGAATTTTAAATTTAGAAACTTTTGACTCTTCGGCTTCGGCTAAAACTAATGTTACATGACTACTTTTTTTGTGGATCGGAGTAGCTCGACCCATTGCTCGAGGCAACCACCTCTTTAACATTGGTCCCTCATCGACTCTAATTTCTTTAATATACAATTTTTCTGGGTCCATTTTTTTATTAACAATTGCGTTACTTACAGCGGATTGAAGTAATTTAAGAAGAAAATTAGCGCTTCTTCTAGAATTTAAAAGTAATTGAGATTCAGCGTCATTAACCGATAAATTTTTTATAGAATTTGCAACTGACCGAACTTTTCTCGGTGCTACTTTTAAATATTTCAATTGAACTTTCTCGGTTTTCATTTTTTTTAATTTTATTATTTAGTAGGATTTGCTGCGACTGCTTTTGACTCTACTTCTCGCTGCAACTTACCTCCATGCTTAATAAATTTCCGTGTTGGAGCAAATTCTCCTAGACGATGACCAACCATTTCTTCGACAACCTTCACTTCAATAAATTCTTTTCCATTATGAACGCCAAAAGTAAAACCTACCATTTCTGGAGAAATTTCTGAACTCCTCGCCCATGTTTTAATAACGGTTTTATCGCCCGGTTTTAAATTTGCTATTTTTTTTAATAATTTAGGATCAACATATGGACCCTTTTTTAATGATCTGCTCATACAAATATTATTTCTTTACTAATATACAAATCTTTACAAATATACGAATATTTTAAAATTAAGTTTGTATATTCGTATTAATTTGTAAATTCGTAAGAATAGCAAAATTATTTTCTTCTTTTTATTATCATTTTATTTGACCATTTTTTATTTTTTCTTGTTTTTCTGCCGCCAGTTACTTTACCCCATTTTGTTTTCGGTCGTCTTGTACCACGCGGCGTTCGTCCTTCACCACCACCATAAGGATGATCTCGAGGATTCATCACTGAACCTCTGACTGTTGGTCGAATACCCATTGCTCGCGTTCGGCCAGCCTTACCTATAACTACTAAATTATTTTCAGGATTTGAAACTGTTCCTAAGGTAGCAAAATTATCCCATTTCACTTTTCTGATTTCACCTGAAGAAAGTTTTAAATGGGTATAGCCATTGTCATGTGCTAGAATTTGCGCTGATGAGCCAGCAGAGCGAGCCAATTGCCCTCCTTTACCTTTTATCAATTCTATATTAAAAACAAAAGAGCCAACTGGAATATTTTTTAAAGCTAACCGATTGCCTTCTTGAAGTGGCGCTTTTTCTGATGAAATAATTCTATCACCAACTTTCATATTTGAAGAAGCTAAAATATAAGAACGCTC
>CAYXLL010000041.1:0-4440 GCA_964465875.1 uncultured Candidatus Saccharibacteria bacterium | reverse complement strand
AACCTATCCTGTTGGAACTAATCCTCATGGTATTGCAGTTGATGCTTCTGGAAATGTTTGGGTTGCTAATTATAGCAGCCATTCAGTAACAAAACTAAGTTCAACAGGAGGTACAATCGGAAACTATTCTGTTGGAACTAATCCTTGCTCGTTCGGAGATATGACTGGGTTTGCTCTTCAATATTTTCTTTTAGGAAGAAGATAGTCAATTCTTAAATAAATAAGGAAGATTCACCAGGTCTTCTATTTTAAATACCGGATAGAACTCGTCTTTCAGGATTTTCGCGTCATCTTCCAGTTCTGGATTTGATAATATTCATTCAGTAGCACTAGGAGACATAGATAATGATGCCTCATCTCTTAAGTCACAAGAAACTTCTTGTTTTGATGGTATAGATAATGATAAAGATGGCAGAATAGATAAATGGGATTGCAATTGTCCAGGAGCTTATTCATTTTGCAGAACTCAATATTGATCTTATAAGATGCAATTTAAATAATTTTAATAATTAGAATAATTTAAAATCTTACTTTCTGCTTTTTGCTATTAGCTCTTTGTCCTTTTTTTGCTCTTCGTAGGGTTGCTAAAGAAGCTTTTTCTTTGTAAACTTTAAATATGTTAAAGCTAGAAGATTTTCAAAAGCCAAAGCAGTTAGAAGAAAAAGTTTTGAAATTTTGGGAAGATAACAGTATTTATCAGAAATCAATTAAAAAAGGTTCTAATGCCCCTATTTTTTCTTTTTATGACGGACCGCCATTTTTATCTGGCCTGCCTCATTATGGTCATCTTTTAGCCACTACTATTAAAGATGTAGTTACGCGCTTTTTCTCAATGAAAGGATATAAAGTTGAACGTCGGGTTGGTTGGGATTGTCACGGTTTACCAGTTGAAAAATACGTTGAAGAACAATTAGGCATTAAGAGTAAAAAAGATATTGAAGAAAAAATTGGCGTTGAAAAATTTAATAAAGCTTGCCGCGAGTCTGTTTTTGAGGTTAAGCCGATTTTTGAAAAAACGCTTCAGCGAATTGGCCGCTGGGCTGATTATAAAAATTCTTATATGACATTGGATAATTCTTATATTGAGTCAGTGTGGTGGGTTTTTAAAAATTTATGGAATTTAAATTTAATTTATAAAGATTTTAGAGTGACGCCTTATTGTCCGTCTTGTGGCACGCCTCTTTCTAATTTTGAAGTTAATCAAGGATATAAAGAAGTTGAGGAAGAGTCAGTTTATATTAAGTTTAAAGTTGAGAGTCCACAAGAGTCCGCATCTAGTCCGCGTAAGTCCGTGTCCAGTCAGCGTGAGTCCACGTTTTTTTTGGTGTGGACTACGACACCGTGGACTTTGCCAGCTAATGTTGCTTTAGCGGTTGGTCAAAAAATTGATTACGTTAAAGTTAAAATGGAAGATGGGGAGGAATATATTTTAGCTGAGGCGCGACTCGATGTCTTAAAAGAACCATATAAAATTATTGAACATTACAAAGGAAAAGATTTAGTGGGGATGAAGTATAAGCCGCTGTATAAAACGGTAAAAAGTAAAGAGCAAATAGTAAATTCAGTATTAAGCGCGGATTTTGTCTCAATTGAAGAAGGAACTGGTATTGTTCATATTGCTCCGGCTTTTGGTGAAGAAGATTTTGAATTAATAAAAGCAAAAGATTCTAGTTTTAGAGTTGAAGATACAGTAACAGTTGACGAAGAAGGAAAAATGAAAGTCGGTGTTATTGGCGAAGGATTATTTGTTAAGGATGCTGATAAAAAAATTGTTGAAGATCTTAAAAATAGGAATTTGCTTTATCAAACAGAAAAAATTTTTCATAATTATCCTTTTTGCTGGCGTTGCGATTCTCCTCTTCTTTATTATCCAATTGAGACTTGGTATGTTAAAGTAGCTTCTTTAAAACAAAAACTTATTCAAAATAATAAAAAAATAAATTGGGCTCCGTCTTATATTAAAGAAGGAAGATTTGGTAAATGGTTGGCTGAGGCAAAAGATTGGGCAATATCCCGCAATCGTTTTTGGGGCAGTCCTTTGCCAATTTGGCAATGTAAAAAATGCGGAAATGTTGATGCTTTTAGTTCTCTTAAAGAATTAAAGAAATTTTCTATAAAACCAATTCCTGAAAATCTTGACTTGCATCGTCCATCTATTGATGAAGTAAAAATTAGATGTGGGAAATGCCATGGTGAAATGGAAAGAGTGAAATATGTTTTTGACTGTTGGTTTGAATCTGGTTCAATGCCTTATGCTCAATGGCATTATCCATATGAACATAAAGATTTAGTTGAAAAAACTTTTCCGGCTGATTTTATTGCTGAAGGCTTAGACCAAACTCGCGGTTGGTTTTACACTCTTCATGTTTTGGCTACGGCACTTACCTTAAAAGATATTGGATTAGGAAAAGATAAACCGGCTTTTAAAAATGTCGTTGTTAATGGCTTGATTTTAGATGAGTTTGGTAGAAAACTTTCTAAGAAATTGCGAAATTATCCTGAGCCGGATGAAATTTTTGAAAAATATGGCGCTGATGCTTTACGGTTATTTTTATTAAGCTCAACGCCCTTAGGAGAAGATTATCGTTTTTCTGAAGAAGGAGTTAAAGAAATTTATCAAAAAGCTATTGCTAAATTAGCGAATTCTTTAAATTTTTATGAAATTTATGCAACCAAAAAAAATAAAAATTGTAAATTGAAAATTGAAAATTTAACTATATTGGATCAATGGATGCTAGCGTGCTTTCATGAGGCAATTATAAATATAAGCAAAGCAATGGAAAATTATGAGCTTACAGATGCAAGCAGATATTTGATTGCTTTTGTTGATGATTTGTCTAATTGGTATATTAGGCGATCGAGAAAGAGACTTCAGAATCCAGAGAGCGAAAAAGACTTAAATTCAGCATCAGAGTTTTTGAAATACATATTAATAGAGACAGCTAAAATTTCAGCGCCATTTATACCATTTATTAGCGAAGCAATATATAAAAAATTGACAGTGGATGATAAAGAGAAAACAGTAAGCGAATCTGTTCATTTAGAAGAATGGCCGAAAGTTAGCAAATTGCAAATAACAAAAAATAAAGAAAAGAAATTAATTGAGGCGATGGAACAAATACGACATTTTGCTGCCTTGGCTTTAGCAAAAAGAGCAGAAGCAAATATAAAAGTAAGACAACCCTTGGCTTTGCTTAAAATCCGAAACTCGGAATCCAAAATTCTAAAGAACGAAGAACTACAAAAAATTTTAAAAGAAGAGATTAATGTTAAAGAAATTGTTTTTGATAAAAATATTAAAGAAGACATAGAGCTTGATATAAAAATTACTCCGGAGCTTGAAATGGAAGGATTAAAGCGTGAGTTAGTTAGAACAATCCAAATGTTAAGACAAAGCGCAGGATATAAGCCAAAAGATCAAGTTTATTTATGGGCAGAAACTTCAAATCGAGTTGAAAAAATTATTGAAGATAATTTAAATGAGATAAAAAAAGAAGTGAAAGCAAAAGATATTTTATTAAGAAGAACTGATAAGTTTGATGCGGAAATTAATACTCAAATTAACTCTGATCCTCTTTGGCTTGGAATTAAGAAAATTTAACTAATGATCACTAATTTAAAAGCGCTCGCTCAAACTCCTTTACGTAAAAAGGCTTTATTAATTGCCAATACTGGCCTAGAAGCAATTAATATTGAGCGCGTGATAAGAGAAAAAATAAATTTAAAAAACGAAATTTTAGAAATAGAATCGTTTTCAGGCGAAAAAAGACAGATAAGTAAAATTACGAAAATTGATTTAAATAAATTTAAGCGGGTTTTTATTTTGGGGATTGGAAAAGGATCAGCATTGGCTTGTTCTGCTCTTGTAAAAAAATTAGGTAAAAAAATAACCGCCGGAATTGCACTAGATATTCAAAAACCAAAGTCCATAGTTCATAGTCCATTGTTTAGGGTATTTATAGGCACTCATCCTTTGCCATCAGAAAAAAATATTAAAGCAACAAAAGAAATTGTTAAGACGCTAGAAAGCTTGAATGCCGATGATTTACTTATTGCTTTTATCTGCGGAGGAGGTTCGGCTCTATTATGCGAATCAAAAGATGAATTAAAATATTCTCAATTTATTTTTAAAAAATTAACTGAAGCCGGAGCGGATATTTTTGAAATTAATACGGTACGCAAACATTTTTCTAGCCTTAAAGGCGGTGGTTTGACTAAATTAGCTTATCCAGCGACTATTTTTTCTTTAATAATTTCTGATGTAATAGGAAATGATTTGTCGATGGTTGCTTCTGGGCCAACGGTTTTTGATAAAACTACAAAAAAAGATGCAGAAAAAATTATTAAAAGATACTTTAATATAAAAACATCTGATGTCTCAAATATTGACGCTAATCTTAAGATATCGGATGTCAAAAAATTAATTTATTCTTTAAAAGA
>CAYXLL010000040.1:0-4477 GCA_964465875.1 uncultured Candidatus Saccharibacteria bacterium | reverse complement strand
AGTAAAACGCCTAGTACCGATAAGATCATTCGAAAAAATTTCTTATTATCAAATCCTATTGCGCATTCATCTCTTGTTGCTCGCCGTGAAGCAATGTTAAAAGTTGGAGGATATGATCAAACTCTGCCCCGAGGGAAAGATTATGATATGCTTTTAAAATTAGGCGGGGTTGGTAAATTAGCAGTTCTGCCAAATTATTCTGTAAAATATCGAGAAAAAACGCTTCAACAAGAAAACATTTTAGCGCTTAAAGCTAAAGATGCTAAATTTACCACAAAAGTAATCTGGCGACACCGAAAAGAGTATCCCTATGCCTATAAGGCATTATTAATTAACAGTTGTAGATATCTACTTTTTACTCTTTTAAGGCCTTTTTATAAAGTTATTAAAAAATTTAAAGATTAAAGTTTAATTTCTGAAACTCTCAACGAGGCGTGAAATAAATTAGCAATTATTAAAACTTTTTTCATTTTTCTAAATTAACTTCAATTATATACCCATATTTTGCCCAATTTCCAGCCAAGATATTTTCTGGAATTTTTGTAAATTTTATTTTTTCTGAAGAGATAAATTTTGTTAACAAATTTCTATAATTATGAATCCAATGATCGTCAAAAATAGATGAAGGAAGTTCGGTATGCCACTCTACAAAAATCAACGCCTTGCGACCAACCCTAAACATTTCTTTTATCGTTGCTGTAATTTTCTTTTGATCTAAATATATTAAAGTTGCGTCAGAAAAAATTATATCAATACTTTTGTCAGCAAAGTTTTTAAAAGATTTTTCTGCTTGATTATGAAAAAATTCAACATTTTTTATTTTTTGTTCTTCAAAATATCTTTTGCCGAAGTTGATTGCCTCTTTACTAATGTCAGAACCGTAAATTTTCGCTTGCGGAAATTTTTTTGCTAATAAATATAAATTTGGACCAGAAGCGCAGCCAACTTCAAAAACACTATCAAATGG
This sequence comes from uncultured Candidatus Saccharibacteria bacterium, assembly GCA_964465875.1. Taxonomy (GTDB): domain Bacteria; phylum Patescibacteriota; class Minisyncoccia; order UBA6257; family UBA9933; genus CAYXLL01. The sequence goes on along the minus strand of CAYXLL010000040.1, from coordinate 3,510 downwards.
CGCATATTTAGAAACACTATTAATTAATAATTGACGAGGAGGAGAGTTTAACGAGTCTTCAGAAACATATTTTTCTGCCCAATCTTTATTAAAAATGTGACGAAAACGCCAATAAATTTCTTCTATTTTGCTGCCTAAAACTTTATAAGCTAAATTTTTAATTTTTCGCAGAAATGACTTCATAAACCTCCTATAATGAGCTTTTAGAAGTTTTTTAAATTTTTTTTATCATCCATTTGGTCCAAAAAATTGAAAATTTCATTAAATCTTCTTTCGTAAGTATGATCTTTCAGAATGCGGTTGTAGCCATTATCGATAATAATTTTTCTCTCTTTTTCGTGTTCTAAATAATATTTTATTTTTTTAGCTGCATCATCAACATCCTTATAAGTAATAATTTCTTTTCCTGGAATAAAATATTTCTTAATATCTTCCGAATCCATTGTAACCAATAAAGCGCCACAAGCTGGTCCCTCAAAATCTCTTCCTTTTACCGTATAGATGTAACCGTAGGAAAGTGACATATTGAGGGAAATTTTACTTTGGTTATATATTTTTATCAAATCGGACTGTAAAATTCTTTTATCACTTCCCCAACCTTGACCGAATGTCTTAATATCGATACCTTTTTCTTTTAATTTGTTAACAAATTCTCTTCTTTCTCCATAGCATCTTCCGATAAAAGTCACGTCGTAAATTCTTGGAAGATTTAAATTTTTATATATAAAAGGATTACAGGCATACTGGCTCAAAAAAACCTTATTAAAACCCTCTTTTTTTCTCTTCTCGTAGCCATTTTTATCAGTAGTAACCACAAGATTAAATAGTTCCCAAATAGATCGAGTATTTTCATATTGCATATTATCATCCAATAGAAATATAACGGTTTTTGTCGGAAGTTCATTGGATATTTCTTTCCAAAGACTATGATCAACCCAATCGTTTGTATGTAGATAGAGTAAAATCTCTGGATGATAATAAAAAACTGCTTCTCTCAATATCTGTGACATTTTTTTATTGCCGTATTTTTGTTTAATTCGATCATAATCGAAATACACCAGCGAATAGCCCGCTCTCAATAAAGCATTATAGAAGTTATAATGTTCGAAGCTTAAACCCCAATCTTTTTTCCCGTAATCATACCTTTTTGCTATATATAAAATAGTTTTTTTGCCAGGTTGTAAATGTTTCTCTAATTCTTCGTCCATTATTGTTTCTACGGAACGAATATCTAAAATGCCCGAGGTGCGGTTTAGCAACAGATTAATCGTTCTTTTTGTTATGTCTTTTAATCTTTTTACAAATCTCTTCATAATTTTTTAGGAGGATGAATTCTTATAATATTATCAACGACCTCAAAAACCCAATCAGGGCGATACCCCAAAATATATTCTTTTAACCATTCTATAGTCGGGTAATCGTTTTGTCCAGTAAAACAGTGAGCATCGTCTATTAATAATATATGATTTCTCACCGAATGATTTAAAATTGCTCCTAATTCTTTTACTATTGGCGTTTCAAGATTACCTTTCGCTGTCATGCCGCCAGAATAATGAGCATCTAACCAAAATAAACAAGGTCTTTTTATGGAGCTTAATACTTCCGGTAGAATCTCTCCGCTATCACCATGAATAATATGAACATAAGGATGTCGGGAAAATTTTTCCTTTGCCTTTTTAAATAATTTATCATCTAACTCTATTGAAAATATTTCTTTAAAAGTATCTTTTACCGCTCCCACCATTTCGCCCAGATAAGTTCCTGTTTCAACAAAAGTATCTATAGCGAATCTATGAGCATATTCCTTGATAATTTTCTGTTTTATTAAAAATGGCGGGGGGCCAGATCTATCGCCATCATTCCAGGCTTTCATTTCTTTCTTTCGCGCCATTGTTCTCGAATAGCTACAAATCAAATTATAGAAAGGCGTTTTTTTAATAAGGTTTTTAATTCCTCTAATTAAAGATTTCGATTTGTCAAATCTGAAAATTGTTCTCCAGCCATCGTTGCCTATTAACTCGAAAATTTTTTCTATAATCCCATCTTCTCCAAATTGAGAAGTGATGTTTTTTCTATAAGAAAGTAGCCAGTCGCTTTTTTTCTCGGATTTGATTAATTTTTTTGGATATTCCATATTATTCGTTATTTAATTATTCGTTATTTATTAATTCAACTTGTCCGTTTTATTTTAATCTTTCTCATTTTTTTGTCAATCCTCTATAAATTTCTTCCATCTTTTCCATTTCTTTGTAATAATTATTTTTTTCTTCTATTAGTTTTCTGTTATTCTCGCTCATTTTTTTTCTTTCGTCTTCATTTTTTACCAAATAAAGAATTTTTTCAGCTAAAATTTCAGGATTTCTTAAAGGCACCACAAAGCCGTTCTCAAAATCTTTCACCCACTCTTTATTATCACCAGAGTCAGAAACAACTACTGGCAAGCCACAAGCCATCGCTTCAGCTGTTGAAGCTGCTAAACCACTGTCAGATAAAGAAGTAGAAACATAAATATCGGCTGATTGCAAATATTCTGGTATAAACTGATTTTGAACTTTGCCTAAAAATTTAACATTTTTTTCAACCCCTAATTTTTTAGCAAGATTTTCTAAATATTCTCGCTCACTGCCATCGCCGATAATTTGAAACTCAATATCAGAAAATTCTTTTAAAACAATCTCTGCCGCTTTTATGAGGGTTTCAATATCATAAACCGGTTCTAAGTTTCGCAAGGAAATTATTTTAGGTTTGGAGTTGGTAGTTGGTAGTTGGTAGTTTGGCTTAAACTTTTCAATATCGGTTCCGAAACGAATCATTTTTATTTTTTCTGGCTTAACTCCGAAATTTATTAAGGCTTGCCTTGTATTTTCACCATCGCAAGTGAATAAATCAGCTTTTCTAATGCTAAGCTTAACAAAAAATTTTTTAAAATTTGAGACCAGCAAAATATCCGACCCCCAGGGAGTTAAAAAAATTGGTTTAAATCCGCTTAGAGCGCCGACTAGACCATACGTTCCAGCTGAATGTATATGCATTAAATCAGGTTTTTCTTTTTGAATAATTTTTTTAAGTTGATAAACGGCTGAGGGCAGATAGCGAATAGCAAATGATCCGTTGATATCTGAAAGCGGCGAAGGTTTTATTTCGTAATATTTTATATTCGGATTATTTGAAGATGTTTGAATTTTTGCGCTGCTTATTAACTCTTTTGCTTCATCGATTGGCGGTGCCAAAGAAACCCAGATAATTTCATGGCCTTTTTCATAAAAATATTTTATCCACCGAACACTATGAATTGAATTTGAAGCAGCAAGGAATAAAATTTTCAACTTACAATTTTCATTTTTCATTTGATAGTGTTTTTAGTTGAAAAATCGTTTCTTCTTTCAAAAGAAATAGTGCTGCTAAATAAATAATAACAGCAGATGGAATAATGGCAAAAATTGACCAATGGAGCCATCTAAATAAAACCATAAAAATTGTCATAATTAAAGTTGCTAAAATATTTTTCTT
>CAYXLL010000039.1:0-4766 GCA_964465875.1 uncultured Candidatus Saccharibacteria bacterium | reverse complement strand
ATACCCTAATCCAAAAAATTTTTCAAAAATATTGTAAATAAAATTACCAGCTGGGCCAGCGTTTTTAAAACCAGCAAAAATAAACATTAAAGACAATACAATACAAACGATTCCCCAAATTGTTTGCTTTGTTTCTATATTGAGTCCACCAAATGGAACTGATTTCTCTTGTTGCTGGTGATTTTGCTGGCGATTATTTTTTTTCTTATTTTTTCGAGCCATTGAAGTTTATTTACTATTTTAAATTAAAAACAAAAAAATATCAAAAGTTTTTTGGATTTTCCTCTCTTTGTTTTATTTCTTGTCTCTTAGATTTTGTTACATAACAATACATAAGTTAAATTTTCCAAATTTAAAATTTTTACAGTTTTCTTTTTTTATTTTATCATTTTTCATCTTACCTGTTGTGCTATAGCACAACAGGTAAAAAGTAGAAAGAATAATTTTGAATTATTTTATAAATAAACTTAAAGAAGTAATTTTATAATAAACCTAAGACGATCGTCTTAGGTTTGTTATATTTTAATTATTTTATTAATTATTGAATTATTAATTAGAATAGTTTGATATTTTTGCTTTCCTAGGTTTTCTTCGAAAATTTTGGATAGTAAAATTTTGGATTAAATTTGATATTTGCCATTTAGATTGTGGTTGTATGCTGCATGTTGCATTATGCATATTTGACGTGTCTTGATTTTTACAACAAATCTTCCTATAATAGGAATATTACTTTTAAACAATGGGAAATTTTACAGGAGGACAAGGAGGAAAATTTAGCCAATTGGAGGTAGTTGAAGAGATAATTTCTTTTATGGAAGCCGATCAAAAAAGAAGCTATCAAATTGTTATCGGCACAGACTCCTCGCTTTTAGCTGATAGATCAGCTGATTTTGTTACAGCAGTAGTCGTCCATCGAATCGGCAATGGCGGAAGATATTTTTGGAGAAGAGAAACTTTTAAGAAAATTCCTATTTTAAGAGATAGAATTTTAAAAGAAGTGCTTATTTCTATTGATCTTGCTAAAGAAATTCTTATTGATTTGAAAAATTTGAAAGCACCAGATTTTAATTTTGAAATTCACGTTGATATTGGCACAAATGGTCCAACAAGCGCGATGATCCAAGAAGTGATTGGAATTATTAGGGCATATAATTTTGAAGTGAAAACTAAACCGGAAAGTTACGCTGCCTCAAAAGTCGCAGATAGATACACGTGATAAAAAGTCAAAAATTAAAAATTAAGAGTCAAAATTCAAAGAATTATAAACCTGGGATAGCAAAAAATTAAAAATAATAAAATAAATATGAAAAAAAATACAAAAATTATATTACTTGTTACTACTATTTTTATAATAGGTATTTTTCTTGGCGTTGCTGGTTCTGTAAAAGCTAATGTTTTTGGGGATTTTTATGACAAATACATCAAGCCGATTTTTACCAAAGAACAAACTGCTACTTCCACTATTTCAACACCAGCAGCTTCTACCCAAGAAATTTACGCTCCGACAGTTGATTACGAGCAGGCAGTTGTTAGGGCGGTAGAAGAAGCATCGCCAGCGGTTGTCTCTGTGATTATTTCTAAATATGTGCCAGTAATTGAGAGATGTCCTTATAATCCTTTTTCAAATTTGCCAGAAGAATTCCAACAATTTTTCGGCGAAACATTTCCTGAATTTTATGCTCCTTGCCAAAAAGGAACAAAAAAACAAGAAATTGGTGGTGGTAGCGGGTTTATTGTAACAAGCGATGGTGTCATTGTAACTAATAAACATGTAGTTTCTGATAACAACGCTTCTTACACGGTTTTAACTAATGACGGGAAAAAATACGATGCTAAAATTTTAGCGATTCATCCTAATCTTGATTTGGCAATTATTAAAATTAATGCTTCCGGGTTAAAGACAGTGAAACTTGGTAGTTCAGGAGGCTTAAAGCTTGGTCAAACTGCTATTGCAATTGGCAATGCATTAGGGGAATTTAGAAATACAGTTTCAGTAGGAGTGATTTCTGGACTATCAAGAAATGTAGTTGCTTCTGGCGGTGGCGCAAGCGAAAAATTAGAAAATTTGATTCAAACTGATGCAGCAATTAATGCTGGCAATTCTGGCGGTCCTCTTTTGAATCTTAAAGGAGAAGTAATTGGCATTAATGTAGCAATGGTCTCTGGCGCTGAAAATGTTGGTTTTTCTATTCCAATTGATCAAGTTAAAAAAGCCATTGAATCTGTAAAAACAAGCGGGAAAATTTCTGTGCCATATTTAGGAGTTAGGTATCTTGTTATTGATGAAGAAGTTGCTAAAGATCAAAATTTACCAGTTAAATATGGAGCATTAGTGAGAGGAAGCGCAGAAGGACCAGCAATTATGAAAAATTCTCCTGCTGAAAAAGCCGGGCTTCAAGCAGAAGATATTATTTTAGAAATTAATGGAGAAAAAATTACTTCAAATAATTCTTTGGCATCAATAATCCAAAGATATAATGTCGGCGATACAATAACTTTAAAAGTTTTAAGAAACGGAAAAGAGATGGAGATTAAAGTAAAGCTTGAAGAAAGACCGACGAATTAGAATTAAAATCTAAAGTCCAAATGTCAATGGCAAATTCAAGTCAAAAATCAAACTCAAAAGTTAAAAATTATTAATATAATACTTCTGAATTTTAAATTATAATTTTGACTTTTGACTTTTAAATTTTTTATGGATGGTTTTAATCGTTTTACAATTAAAGCTCAAGAAGCTTTAGCTAGAGCCCAAGAAATCGCTGCTTCTTATAATCACAGCGAACTTTTAGCAATTCATTTATTAGCTTCTTTAACGAGCGATTCTCAATCAATTATTAATCCTCTTTTGGCTAAATCGGGCGTTAATCTTTCTAATCTTAATGCGACGATCAAAAATGTTTTAGAGCAACAGCCAAAAATTTTAACTAATACTTCAGTTTCTCAGCTTTATTTATCTCAGGAAGTGATGAAAGTTTTAGATGCAGCTTCGAAAATCGCTGCTCAATTAAAAGATGAATTTATTTCTTGCGAACATTTATTATTAGCAATATTTGAAGTGCCGTCTAATGCTCAAAAAATTTTAGAAGATTTTGGTTTAAGAAAAGAAACTCTTCTGCGGGCGCTTGCTTCCTTAAGAGGATCAACGAGAATTACCGATGAAACGCCAGAAAGTAAATTTCAAGTATTGGAAAAATACGCTATTAATTTAACAGAAAAGGCAAGAGCAGGAAAGCTCGATCCAATGATTGGTCGTGAAGAGGAACTAAGGCGAGTAATTCAAGTGCTTTCTCGCCGAACAAAAAATAATCCAGTTCTAATCGGTGAGCCGGGAGTTGGAAAAACAGCAATTGTTGAAGGATTGGCTCAACGAATTGTTTCTGGAGAAGTGCCGGATATTCTAAAAGAAAAAGAGATAGTGATGCTCGACCTTGGATCTTTAATTGCTGGCACTAAATTTAGAGGTGAATTTGAAGACAGATTAAAAGCTTTTATTAAAGAAATACAAAATTCTAGTGGTAGAATTATTCTTTTTATTGATGAAATTCATATGATTGTTGGTGCTGGGGCAGCTGAAGGAGCAGTTGATGCTTCTAATCTTTTGAAGCCAGCCCTAGCCAGAGGAGAATTGCGAGCAATTGGTGCTACCACGATCAAAGATTATCAACGTTATATAGAAAAAGATCCAGCCCTAGAAAGGAGATTCCAGCCAGTGATAGTAGAAGAACCTTCTATTGAAGATAGTATTGCAATTTTGCGAGGGCTTAAAGAAAAATACGAGCTTCATCATGGTGTTAAGATTTCTGACGAAGCTTTAGTTGCGGCAGTGAATCTTAGTGTACGCTACATCAGCGATAGATTTTTGCCAGATAAAGCCATTGATTTAATTGATGAAGCAATGGCAGCAAGAAAAATTGAAGCTGAAAGTTTGCCGTCTGATATTGAGAAACTTCAAAAACGAATTAGAAATTTAGAAGTTGAAAAATCTGCTCTCTTGTCTGAAAAAAAAGAAAAAAATAAAAATCATTTAAAAGAAATTGAAAAAGAACTTTCTCGTCTTAGAAAAGAAGAAGAAGCTCTTTCGAGTGATTGGCATGCAGAAAAAATTGGTTTAGAAACTTTACATCAACTTAGACAAAAAATTGAGGATTTAAAAAAACAAGCGCAAACTGCTGAAAGAGAAGGAAATTTAGAGGCAGTGGCTAAAATTCTTTATGGCGAGCTGCCCCAAATGGAAAAAGACTATAAACTTTTAGAAAAGAAATTTTCTGCTCAACAAAAAGAAAAAAGATTTGTTAAAGAAGTAGTAGACGAAGAAGATATTGCTTTAGTTGTTTCGCGCTGGACAGGTATTCCTGTAAGTAGAATGTTAGAGTCAGAACGAGAAAAATTTAGTCGCATTGAAGAAACTTTAAGAAAAAGAGTAATTGGTCAAGAAGAAGCGATAAAAGCAGTGGCTAGCACTTTGCGTAGGGCTCGCGCTGGCTTAGCGGACAAAGATAGGCCTCTGGGTTCTTTTATGTTCCTAGGGCCAACTGGCGTAGGAAAAACCGAGCTTGCTAGGGCTTTAGCTGAATTTATGTTTGACGATGAAAAAGCTTTAATTCGAATTGATATGAGCGAATATATGGAACGTCACTCGACTGCTAGATTGATTGGTTCGCCGCCTGGCTATGTTGGCTATGAAGAAGGGGGGCAATTAACTGAAGCAGTAAGACATCGGCCATATAGTTTAATTCTTTTTGATGAAATCGAGAAGGCTCATCCTG
>CAYXLL010000038.1:0-4852 GCA_964465875.1 uncultured Candidatus Saccharibacteria bacterium | reverse complement strand
TTTAGGAAATTATAATGCTCGCGTTTTGACGCTTGCTAAAAATGATCAAGAATTACATTTGTCTTCAAATGCTATCAATAGAGATTTGATTCAGAAAAAAATAGAAAATACAAAAAATATAATTAGTCGAGAAATAGAAGAATTTAGATTAAATGAAGCTTTAGCTGAAATTTGGGGATTGGTAAGTTTTGGAGATAAATATCTTAATGAAAATATGGTTTGGAAAATTTCTAAAAAAGAAGAAAAATCTGAAAAATTAGCAAATTTAATTTACATTTTATTAAACGTGGCAGAATTTTTAAAACCATTTTTGCCTGGAACTTCTCAGAAAATCTTTGATCAAATTGAAGTAGATGATGGTCAATATAAAATTAAAAAAATTGAGATTCTTTTTCCGAGAATAAAATAATAATTTTAAATTGATAATTAATAACGGGCGTTTATGAATGAATTTTATTGTTTTAAGATATGAAGTTTTATGAAGTTTATTGATACTCATTGTCATTTAGATATGGAAGAATTTTCTAAAGATTGTGATAATGTTGTTAAAAAAGCAAAAGAAAACGGTGTAGAAAAAATAATAACTATTGGCTGTAATCTAAATTCAGCTTATAGGGCTTTAGAAATTTCCAAAAAACATGAAAATATCTTCGTGGCAATTGGGATTCATCCTAACGAAATTACTAAAAAAAATTATGAAGGTCTTTTAAATGAATTGGAGGAAATTGAAAAATTAGCAAAAGAGAAAAAAGTAGTGGCGATTGGAGAAATTGGTCTTGATTATCGTGGTTTAGAAAAAGATGAAGACAAAGAAAAACAAAAAGAATTTTTTCTAAGACAATTTTCTATAGCTCAAAGACTTAAAAAACCTGTAATAATTCATTGTCGAGAAGCCTACGAGAATTTAATCGACATTCTAAAAGCTAAAAGCTATCAGCTGGAAACTATTTATGGCGTTGTCCATTGTTTTTCTGGTAGATTATCGCAAGCTAAAAAAATTTTAGACTTAGGTTTTTTTGTCTCTTTTACTGGTATTATTACTTACAGCAGAAGTTATGATAATGTCATAAAAGAAATTTCTTTAGAAAGATTATTAATTGAAACTGATGCTCCTTTTTTGGCGCCGCTTCCTTATCGAGGGCAACGTAATGAGCCAGCTTATGTAGTTGAAATCGCAAAAAAAATTGCAGAGATAAAAAAAATCTCTTTGGTTGAAGTGGCAGAAAAAACCAGTCAAAAGGCTAATTTGTTATTTGGTTTATAGATTAAGTAATAAGTAGAGATTTATTTTTTATTATTGACTATTTATTTTGTAATAGTTGCTTCAGGCGATATATTTTGGTAAAATTCTATTATGTTAGAAGAAATTATTGAAGAACGAAAAAAGAAAGTTGCTAATTTTATTGAAGCTGGTGTTAATCCTTACCCGGCAAAAGTTAAACGGACTTTTTCAATTAATGAATCTTTAAAAAATTTTTCTTCTTTATCTAGAACAAAGAAGAAGATTTTTTTAGCTGGAAGAATTGTGGGCTTAAGAGATCAAGGCGGTGTAGTTTTTGTCGATCTTGACGACGGTACAGCAATAATTCAAGCAGTTCTTAAAAAGGGGAATCTTAAAAATTTTAAACTTTTGAAAACCAATATTGATCTTGGAGATTTTCTTTCAGTTGGTGGATTTTTATTTAAAACAAAAACTAAAGAACGAAGCATTGAAGCAAAAGAAGCGTCAATTATTGTTAAATCTTTAAGACCTTTGCCAAGTCAGTGGCATGGCTTAAAAGATGTTGAAGAACGTTTTCGAAAAAGATATTTAGATATTTTTCTTAACCCTGAAGTAAAAGAAAAATTAATAAAACGTTCGGAAATTATTCAAACAATAAGGATGGAACTTTATAAAGAAGGATTTTTAGAAGTAGAAACCCCTATTTTTCAACCACTTCCTGGAGGTGCTAGAGCAAAACCTTTCATTACTCATCATAATGCTCTTGATGCTGATTTTTATTTAAGAATCGCACCGGAACTTTACTTAAAGAGATTATTAGTAGCTGGATTCAACAAAATTTTTGAGCTTGGAAAAAATTTTAGAAACGAAGGCATTGATAAAAATCATAATCCGGAATTTAGTATGATGGAGCTTTATTGGGCATATCAGAATTGGGAAGGTTTGATGGACTTTACTGAAAAATTATTAAAAAAATGGTTTCCTAAAAAATTTAAAAAAATTGAATTTGAAGAAGTGATGAAAAATTATGCTAATGTTGATTTAAGAAAGAAAAATTTAAGCGAAGCCGAAATAGATGAAATTTTTAAAAAAGAAGTAGTTCCTAAAATAATTAACCCAACTTTTATTGTTAAGTATCCAAAAATTATTTCACCTCTTGCAAAGTCTTGTCCGAATGATTCAGAATTTACCGAAAGATTTCAATTGATTATAGAAGGAATGGAAGTAGTTAATGGTTTTTCAGAATTAAATGATCCAATAGAACAGCGAAAAAGGATGGAAGAACAGGAAAAGAAATATCGTGCTGGCGATAAAGAAGCAAGCCGATTAGACGAAGAATTTTTAGAAGCTTTAGAATATGGAATGCCACCAGCCGCAGGTTTAGGCATAGGAATAGACAGATTAATTGCTATAATTACAAAAAGTCATAACATAAAAGAGATAATTATTTTTCCAACATTAAAATCTACGAAATAATCATACGAAAAGATGCTTGATATATCTTTTATTCGTCAAAATCCAGAGAAAGTTAAGAAAGCAGTTGAAAGTAGAAATGTAGACCCAAAATTAGTGGATGATTTTTTAGTTATAGACGAAAAATGGAGGAATCGCAAAAAAGAGATTGACGAAAAAAGAGCACAGCAAAATAAATTTGAAAAAGAAAAAAACATTGAAGAAGCAAGAAAAATCAAAGAAGAAATTAAAAAGTTAGAGGAGATTTTGGAAAAAATAGAGAAAGAGAGACAGATAATTTTATATCAGTTTCCAAATATTCCTCAAGAAGATGTAAAAATCGGAAAAGACGAAAAAGAAAATGAAGTGTTAAGAGAGATAGGCGAAAAGTCAAAATTTGATTTTCAACCAAAAGATTATTTAAATATTGCTGAAAAATTAGATTTAATTGACACTGAAAGAGCAGCAAAAGTTTCGGGGACAAGATTTGGATATATAAAAGGCGATTTAGCAAGATTAGAATTTGCGATCGTTAATTATGTCTTTAGTTTTTTAAGAAATTATGATTTTAGAGCAGTGGTACCACCGGTAATAATAAAAACCGAAATGATGAAAGGAATGGGTTATTTCGATACCGAAAAAGATAAAGAAGAAAGATATATTTTAGAAAAAGATGATATGGTTTTAGTTGGTACTGCTGAGCAATCGATTGGACCAATGCATGCAGGAGAAATTTTTGAAGAAGAGGAATTGCCGAAAAGATACGTAGCTTTTTCTTCTTGTTTTAGAAGAGAAGCTGGATCTTACGGGAAAGATACAAAAGGCATTTTAAGAGTTCATCAATTTGATAAAATTGAAATGTTTGATTTTTGTCAGCCAGAAAAATCTCAAGAAGAGCATCGACTTTTATTAAATTTAGTAGAGACAATGATGCAAGAGATAAAAATTCCTTATCGAGTAGTACGTCTTTGTACTGGCGACTTAGCAAAGCCTTCGGCTATTACTTATGATATTGAATCTTGGCTGCCAGGTCAGAATAATGGTACAGGAGAATATAGGGAAACACATTCTATTTCTAATGTAACTGATTTTCAGGCGCGAAGACTTAATATCAAATACAAGCCAAAAGTTAAAGGTTTAAATCTAAAAACCAATGAATATGTTCATATGCTAAACGGTACGGCTTTTGCTATTGGGAGGATCTTAATTGCTATTATTGAAAATTATCAAACAAAAAATGGTACGATAAAAATTCCAGAAGTACTTCAAAAATATATAGGAATAGATGAAATTAAATAAAAAGAGCTTGAGAAATAGGCTCTTTTTTATTTTGCAAAAAACGAATAAAATAAATAGTATATATTAGACATAATAAGATAGCAGTGCCAATTTTTATAAGATATTTATCGAGCTATTTTACATGACAAAAAAATCATTGGTGATGAAATTAATCTTCCAGTTGTGAGAAAATTGGAAGATGCTAAATTAATTAAAATGAAGGTAGATAAGTTTTTCAATAATTAGAAATTTATAATTATAAATTATGATAGAGTCAATTTATTATCACGAAAAAATAAGAAAAAGAAAGAATAAAGGCAAAATTTTTCTTGTCGTTATTATTTTTATTTTAATAATTGGCGGGTTAATTTATTTAATTGATTTTTCACCAGCTTTTAAAGTCAAAGAGATAAAAATTAATGGCGTTGAGCAATTGGATGATAATGAAATAATTGCACAATTAAAAAATTTTGTAACAAATCAATCGCGAATTACTAAAATTTTAGGGCCAGATAATATTTTAAGTTGGCCTCGAGATTATAGTGAATTTACTAAAAATTATCCTATTTTTGAAAAATTTGATATAAAAAAATCTTTTTTAGAACATACTATTGTAGTTGATGTAAAGGAACGAGAAAAATTTGGCGTTTGGTGTCTTCAGGCGCCGTTAAACACGAATAATACACAGATTAACATAGAAGAAATTTTACCTAAGTCTGCGTCAAGCTCGTCTGAGTTAGTATCGTGTTGGTGGTTTGATAAAAATGGTTTTGTTTTTGGAGAGGCGCCTTATGCTGAAGGATTTTTAATTAGTAAAGTAAATGATTTTTCTGGAAGAATTTTAAAAGCAGGAGATTTAGTGCTGACTAATGATTTTTTCCAGAATTTTTTAAATATTCA
>CAYXLL010000037.1:0-4885 GCA_964465875.1 uncultured Candidatus Saccharibacteria bacterium | reverse complement strand
ACGAAATTAAAAAAATTCTGAAAAAATTTACAAACACAGTATGCTTTTCAAAAATCGAATTTTCCTTTGTTTTCATTTCTCTCCTCCTTATTAAATTGTTAAACAGCTTTAAATTTTTTATATTATATCACCATCCTTTCCAAAAGTCAAATTTTTATTGGTGAAGCTAAACATTTGCTTTCCCCAAAATTTTTGGTATCATAGAAATAAATTTATTTTTCTAAGATCTATGAAGGAAGATATAAAATATTGGCTTAAAGAAGGTAAACAAAGCAGGTTTGATAAATCAATAAGAAATCTAGCTGTTAAATTTTCTGGCAATGATTTTGAAAAAATTAAAGAAATAATAGAATGGATAAATAAAAATATTAAAATATGCAGGGACAGTAAAAAGATAAAAAAGATATTTGCGACAAGGACTATTGATAAAATTTTAAAAGATATTTAGTACAGGATGCCACGACATCGCCTTAATATTCGCAACATTATGCAGAGCAGTTGATATTCCGGCGAAATATGTTGTTGGCATAGACAAAATAAATCCTCAAAACAAAGGGCATTGTGTTGCAGAAATATATATCGATAAAGGATGGATTCTTGTTGATCCATCTCATGGCACTATTAGTTTAGATCCTAAACGAAGTGATTTTTATAAAGAAAATTTTATTATTGGAAAAAGCTTGGATTCTTGGGGTGTTGGAATTAAATCCTTTAAAGACTGGAAAAATAAATCTAATCAAATAATAAAAATACTTCAAAAAATTAATACTTAAACAATTAATATATTAGATTAATATATTAGAAATAAAAGCGGCCATCCGTCTTAAAAAGATGACCGCTTGTTTCAATAAAATCTTAAGGCGCTATTTACTTAATCAGGATAATACCAGCTATCAGGATTATTATTGCTCCAATTATTCTCAAAATCATTATCATGTCCTTTAATAATGAAGCGACGGCTTAAAGCAACTAGCCCTTTTAAATCTTGCCGCAGATAAAGGGCACCCTTTATAAATAGCTGCTACAATGAGCAAGCTAGTATCACCTAATTAAATTTTTTTCATTTTCTAAATATTGATATCCTTTTATTATCCAATCATCAATATTTTTACTTTCTTGCCAAAATTTTTCAAATTTTGGAAGATATTTTTTATGCTCAGGATAAATCATTGTTTTTTGCTGAAAAACTTTTAACCATTCTGGAGAATTCTGGATGATAACGTTAAAAATTTCGGAAAGATGCCAAAGATAAAAATCATATTTATGATTTTGGAATTTTGGGAATTTTTTATAGAGATAATCATAAAATATAAAGTGAAGCATTTCATGGGCAATAATTACTGAAATATATCTCTTTTTTTTATATTTATAAGGAATTTGAAAGGTTTTATTTTCAAGAAACCTTGGATACAACCCCCAAATAGTAGAATAAGCAATATATTTTCCCTTCGGCCAAGGATATTGACAAAATAATTTATCAACTAAAAAATAAAAATCTTTTTCCATTCTTCTCCAATTTTTTTCGTAAATTAAAAAATTTTTCTCAACAAGAGATTGATTTTTAAAATAAATTGATTTTACAAATTTTTCGACAATATCTTTACTAACCTCAAGAATGTTACCATTTTTGTATTTTTTAAAATAAGGGTATTTTTTAATAATTGCCCATTCTAAATTTCTACCATTATCAAAAGAGGCTTCGCTAATAAAGATGAAAAATGTTTTAATATCTTGCTTGTAGTCAATTTTAAATCTTAATCTTGGATACATAAAAAAATATGGGCAAGCAAATAAATATTGCTTACCCATATTATAACTCAAGCGGCTAATTTACGAAAAATCTCCCAAGCGTCAAATTTTTTTAAATTATTATTTGGCTTTATTGGCTTTGTTTTGATATACTTTTAATAATGACTGATATTTCTTCTGTGTTAAAAAATATTTTACCAGCAGTGGTTTTGATTGAGCCAGAGAAAAGCCAAAGAAAAAATTCTTCTGAAAAAACTTTAAAAGTTGAAGGTGGCTCTGGTTTTATTGTTTCTAAAAACGGACTAATTATAACTAATAGACATAACGTACCTGATAAATCTCAAAGATATTTTGCCATCACTTACGATAATAAAAAATATCCTCTTAAAATTCTTTCCAGAAACAGCGAAAACGATGTAGCAATTCTTAAAATTTCCAGCAAAGAAATTTTTCCATTTGTTAAATTGGGTGATTCTTCTAAATTAGAATTAGGAGAAGAAGTGTTTGCAATTGGCAATTCATTAGGTTTTAAAGATACAATTTCGCAAGGTATCATCTCCGGCTTAAATCGAGAAGTCGGCAATATAAAAGATTTAATTCAAACTGACGCGGCCATTAATCCGGGAAATTCCGGCGGACCATTAATAAACGATAAAGGAGAAGTAATAGGAATAAATTCTGTTATGGTTTTTGAAGCGGAAAATATAGGATTTGCCATTCCGATTAATAAAGCAAAAAAAGATTTAAAAGATGTCAAAGAATACGGCAGAGTCAGACGGCCATTTTTAGGTTTTAATTATATTGACCAGAGAAAAGGCGCGTTAGTGGTTGAAGTAAAAGATTTTCTAAAAAATGATTTAAAAGAAAATGATATCATTTTAGAATGCAATGGCCAAAAAATAACCGAAGATTTTCAGTTAGAAGATTGCTTAAAAGCTTTAGAAATCGGTGAAACTGCTAAATTTAAAATTAAACGCAAAAAAGAAATCAGAGAAATCGAAATTCCGATCAAAGAAAAAATTTAAACCACGATATTTATTAAACGGTTTGGGACAAAAATTATCTTTTTTATTTTCTGATTGCCGATTAAATTTTTAATTTTCTCTTCGGCTAAAACTAATTTTTCTGCTTCTTTTTGAGAAATGCCATAAGAAGCTACAATTTTATGACGAAGTTTGCCATTTATTTGAATTATTAATTCAAAAGTTTCTTCTTTAATTAATTTTGAATTATATTTCGGCCAAGGCTGATTATGAACGCTATTTGTAATTCGTATATTTGTACTTGATTTGTAATTCGTAGATGAGCGAAGCGACTGCCAAAGCTCTTCGCTAATATGCGGAGCAAAAGGAGCAAGAATTTTTAGAAAATTTTCCCAAACCGACAAAGGAATATTTTCTTCTTCTGTACATTGATTAATAAAAATCATCAAGCTAGATATAGCCGTATTAAATTCCATTGATTCAATATCATCATTTACTTTCTTAATAGTCTGATTAAGCAATCTCTCTAATTTTTCATTTTTTGCATATTTACTAATTTTCTTGCTCTGACTAATAGTCCAAATTTTATTTAAAAATCTAAAGGTTCCTTCGATGCCATGAGGATCCCAAGAAATTGCCTGATCAAATGGCCCCATAAACATTTCATAAAGCCGCAAGGCATCAGCGCCAAATTCTTTGACCAAATCATCGGGGTTAACCACATTACCAAAAGATTTTGACATTTTTCTGCCATCTTCAGCTAAAACCATACCATGAGAAGTACGACGCAAATAAGGCTCATCTTGAGGCACCACACCAATATCAAAAAGAAATTTGTACCAAAAACGAGAATATAAAAGATGCAAAGTGGTATGTTCCATCCCGCCATTGTACCAATCAACCGGTAACCAATATTTTATTTTCTTTGAATCAGCTAAAAATTTTTTATTTTTTGGATCAGTATATCTGATGAAATACCAATTTGATCCAGCCCAGTTTGGCATTGTGTCGGTTTCTCTTTTTGCTGGCCCGCCGCATTTCGGACATTTAACATTTACCCAGTCAGGAATATTTGCCAATGGCGACTCACCAGTGCCAGTTGGCTGATATTTTTTCACGTAAGGCAATTTTACTGGAAGATTTTTTTCCGGGACAGGCACTACACCACATTTTGGACAATGAATAATAGGTATTGGTTCTCCCCAATAATGTTGCCTAGAAAACACCCAATCACGAATTTTATACTGAACAGTTTTTTTGCCTAATTTTCTTTTTTCGAGCCATTTAGTAATTTTTTCAATTGCTTCTTCTGAAGACAAACCAGAAAATTCTCCAGAATTAACTAAAATTCCATAATCTACAAATGCTTCCCCAGTACCAGAAACTTCGTTTCGGTACGGGACTGCGTCGCCAATTTTCATTTTGGCTCCTTGCTTTTTTTTAACGACAACTTCACGTATCTCCAATCCATATTTCTTGGCAAACTCATAATCTCGCTTGTCGTGAGCTGGCACTACCATCACTGCTCCACCACCATAACTAGCGACAACATAATCCCCTACCCAAATAGGAATTTTTTGAGAATTTAAAGGATTAATGCAATAAGATCCCGTGAAAACACCGGTTTTTTCTTTTTCTAATTTTGTCCTTTCGAACTCGCTTTTAAGCCGGGATTCTTTAATATAATCTTCAACTTTTTGTTTATTTTCTAGTGTTATTAATTTTTTCAACAAAGGATGCTCTGGGGCAATTACCAATGCTGTTACTCCAAAGATAGTATCAACTCTAGTAGTAAAAACTTCTATAAACGCTGGTTGATGCTGATTTTGATTTGCGATTTGAAATTTTACATTTGTTCCAAATGATTTACCAATCCAATTAATCTGTTGAGTTTTAATTTTTTCTAAATAATCACCTTTTTTAATCCTTCAATTAATCTATCGGCGTATTTAGTAATTTTTAAAAGCCATTGCTTAATTTCTTTTTGTTCTGTTTTTGCTCCACATCTTTCACAATGACCATTGATAACTTCTTCATTAGCTAATCCAATTTTGCAAGAAGGACACCAATTAATAGAAATTTCTGCTTGATAAGCTAACCCTTTTTTAAAAAGTTGAAGAAAAATCCATTGCGTCCATTTATAATAATTTTCA
>CAYXLL010000036.1:0-5322 GCA_964465875.1 uncultured Candidatus Saccharibacteria bacterium | reverse complement strand
AAAAATAGTTATTAGAAGGACAAAAAAAAAGAAGAATTTTTTACGGCTGTTCAAATTATCCAAAATGCGATTTTATGAGCTGGAAAAAACCTGCCTTAAACGATAGTCAAAAATAGAAAAATGAGAATTATTTACTAGTCACTATTTTTCTGGTATAAATATGATATAAATATTGGGCATGTGGCGGAATGGCAGACGCGTAGCACTCAAAATGCTATGGGATTTATCCCGTGTCGGTTCGACTCCGACCATGCCCACAATTTTAATAAAAACAGTTTTAAAATCTTCGATAAATCTTCTTAATTTTTCAACAACATTCTAAAAGGAGATGTAAAAATGAACGAATAAATGGCTATATTAGATTTCAAGCCGTCCTTTTAAATTATTAAGTATAACCTCACTAGGCATTAAACTGATTTTTCTTTATTAATAACTGGTTTCCAATGTTTAAAATAAATTAATTTTACTATTTCGCTTAAAGTTGAAGTTTATCCTCAGTTAAAGCGCCATTTTTATCCATATATTTTTAAGCGCTCTTTCGCTTCTTTTTCAGAGAGACCATCCTTCGAACTTTCTAATAATTTAAAAACCTCTTCGGTGTTTTTAGTTACATATTGAGAAAAATTCATATGCTATTATTTTATCAAAAGAAAATTCTTTTTGACAGCAAAAGTACGTTGTCTTTAAGACATTTATAAAATAAAGCACTGGAAATAATTATCAGTTATATGACTTAGGTAAAATTTTCTTTATTATTAAAACGCTAATAAAGGCAATTATAATTCCTCCTAAAATATCCGTTGGCCAATGAACACCAACAAAAACTCTAGCAATTCCCATAAGTAGCGCGCCAAATAAAAACCACCTCCCCCATTTTTGATTAATATAATAAACAGCGAATGCTAAAGCAAAATAAGCAGAACTATGACCAGAAGGAAAAGAAGGATCAGAATCATGAAGCAATGAATTAATATTTAAAACAGCAAACGGTCTTGGACGTTGATAAAAAAATCTAATACTTTCCGTGATGATGCCTCGACTTAAAATTAAGGAAAGAATAACTAAAGAAAAAAAATAGATCCGCTTTTTCCAATTTTTTTCTTTAAGGAATAAAAAAACAGTAAGGATTATTAAAATATATGGAAAATATTCAGCAAAAAAAATTCCTAAAAAATCTAGAAATCGAGACCTCCCTATAAAACTAAAAAGAAAATTAAAAACTGATAAGTCAAAAGACATAAAAATAATTATCGTATTTATTTTCTCGTAAAAGGCAATAATCCAAGATAACGGGCTCTTTTAATCGCTTGAGCTAATTTTCTCTGATGTTTCGCGCAAGTGCCAGTATGTTTTGGATCTATAATTTTTGCCTGACTAGAAATAAAACGTTTTAATAACTCAACGTCCTTATAATCAACTTCTTTTAAATTTTGTGAGCAAAAAAAACACTGCATGTATATTATAATCTTTAATTATCAATTTTCAATTTACAATTACCAACAATTGCATTTGAAAATTTAAAAATTGTAAATTCATTGAAAATTAGAAATTGAAAATTGGAACTTTAAACTTAATCCTTAAAACGGTAGGTCTTCTGGTTTGATGTTTTCTTCATCAATATCAATTTCAGGTAAATCTGGAGAGGGTATATTTTCTTCAACCAAAGGGTGAGAGATAAAATTACTCTCTATCTGATTGCTTACTTTTGGCCCTAATTGCAATCTTTCACAAATAATCTCTGTAGTTCTTCTATTTTGCCCTTGCTTATCTTGCCAAGTTCTTGTTCTCAATCTCCCTTCAATTAATACTAAACCGCCCTTTTTTAAAAACTGATTAGCTATCTCTGCTTGTCTACCCCAAACCACAACATTATGATATTCTGTCTCTTCCTGTTTCATCCCATTTTTATCATTCCAAACACGATTGGTAGCCACTGAAAAACTTCCAACCGGCGTACCACTAGAAGTTGTCCGCAAAGAAGGATCAGCCGTTAATCTTCCTAAAATAAAAACTTTGTTTAAATCCATGCCAATTATGTATAAATTTTTTAGCTCATCTGTAGCGACAAAAATTTATCTACAGAATTGAGCACCTGCCTAAATTTTTATGATGATTTATTAATTTTAACAAATTCAGAAATTAAGGCTTCGCCTTTAGCTCTGATTATTTAGTTATCCAAAATCTATAATAAAAATTTAGGCGAGTAAAAGTTTGATAAACAAAAATTCTTCGCCTATGGCTCTAATTTTTGGACCAAACCCTTAACTTCTTCTAACTTTTTTTCTAATTCTTCATTACTTAATGCTTCAGGCATTTTCTTTGGTGCTGTTTTGACAAAAACCGTTTTCTTTTTTAAAGCATTTTCTTTTTCACTTTTTGTTAATTTTATAACTAAAAATCTTAAAATTGAAGGGGAAAATTTAAGCGATTCCTTTAAATTATTTAAATTTTCTGGTTTCAAAAAAAATTGAATATAACTAAAAAAGCCATTTGTTTGTTTTTTAATAGGATAAGCTAATTTTATTTTTGAAATTTCCCCTTCTTTAAAAACTTCTCCTTCTAAATCTTTAATTATTTTAACAACTTCTGCTTTAGTATTTTCTTGATCAGCAACAAACCCTATTTCATACATTTTTTTCTCTTCTTCCATGTTTTTAAATAAATTCTATTTTTTATTTGTCTTCAGAAAAATTTTTTTCTTCTTTTTTAAAACCAGTTCCTGCTGGAATTAATCGACCAATAATAACATTTTCTTTAAGACCGCGCAATTTATCAATTTTACCCTCACTGCTACTATTAGTCAAAACTCTCACGGTTTCTTGAAAAGAAGCAGCCGACAAGAAACTTTCCGAACTAAGTGCAACTCGAGAAATTCCCATCAAAATTTGCTCCGCGGTAGCAGGAATCTTCCCTTGTTTTTTCAACTCTTTATTTACTTCTCGAAATTTTGATTTATCAACAATATCTCCTATCACAAAATCACTGTCTCCAACTGTTTTTATTCTAACTCGCGAAAACATTTGTCTAACTAAAATCTCAAGATGTTTATCGTTAATATTCATTCCCTCGGAAAGATAAATTTTTTGGATCTCATTAATAATATAACTTTCTACTTCTCTTCTTCCCCGTAAATTCATAATTTCTTTAAGAGAAAGACTTCCTTCAAAAAGCTGAGCGCCTTTATTAATTTTTTGACCAGGCTTAACAAAAATTTCTACACTTTTTGGGACTGAATATTCCACAATTTTTGTTTTCTTATCTTTTGAAGCAATTTTTCCTTTACCAGTGCGTTTAGTATCAGAAAAAAGCTTAAGTCTTATTATTTTTGTTTGTCCACGAACTTCAATATCTTCTACAATAGCTTCTGCCGGCACCAAAGGCGAGTAACCTTTCGGCAGTCGATTTTCTAAAACTTCTTCCACTCTCGGCAATCCATGGGTAATATCAACACTAGCAACGCCACCAGTATGAAAAGTTCTTAATGTTAATTGGGTGCCTGGTTCACCAATTGATTGAGCGGCAACAATACCTACTGCCTCCCCTACTTCTATCGGTTTCAAGGTTGTAAGATCGGCACCATAACATTTCGAACATAATCCATATAAAGTTTTACAGGTAATTGGAGAATAAACTTTAACTTTTTCAATTTTAGATTTTTCAATTAATTCAGCAACTTTTCTATCAATAATTTCTCCCTTTTCTAAAACAATTTTATTCCCAATTTTAATATCTTCAGCAACTGTACGAGAAAACAATCTTTGGCTAAAAGAATAACCAAATTTTTCTCCTTCTTCTCGATAAATTTCAATTCCTTCTTCAGTGCCACAATCTTCTTCTCTAATAACAACATCCTGATTCACGTCAATCATTCTTCTGGTAAGATAGCCAGCCGAAGCAGTCTTTAAAGCGGTATCAGTTAATCCTTTTCTGGCACCATGAGTTGAAATAAAGTACTCAAGAACTGAAAGGCCATCTTTATAGCATGACTTTATAGGTAATTCAATTGTCTCTCCTTTAGGATTTTGAACCAAACCTTTCATGCCCATCATTTGTAAGGGCTGCAACCATGAACCTCGAGCTCCTGAATCAACGATTGAATAAACTGGACCATAAGGATCAAGAGTATGAATTAAGCTTTTCTGAATTTGATTTTTAGCATTTTCCCAAATTTCTATAATTCTAACTCGCCTTTCAAATTCAGTTAAAAGACCTTGCTCGTATTGATCATTAATTAAATCTACAGATTTATTAGCTTCTTTTATAATTTTGTCTTTTTCTTGAACTACTGGCAAATCATCCATTCCCCAGGTAATAGAAGATAAAGTTGCATATTCGAAACCTATTTTTTTAAGATCATCTAAAACTGAGGCTGCTTTTGGAATGCCATATTCATCAATTAACGAAGTAATTATTCCTTGTAAAGCTTTTTTATTTAAAGTTTTGTTAATGAAAGAAAAATCTTCTGGCAAAACACTATTAAAAATAAGCCTACCACAACTTGTTTCAATGTTTTCAAATTTAGATCCTTTTTCTAATTCTTTAATTTTAATTAAAGAATTTATTTCAATTTCGCCAAATTGATAAGCAAGCAAAGCTTCGGTTGGATTAAGAAAAACTTTATTCGTTCCTTTAGCCTTATCTTTTATTCGTGTTAAATAATAACAGCCTAATACCATATCAAGAGTTGGAGAAGCAATTGGATCACCTGTAGCTGGCTTAAGTAAATTTTTAGAACTTTGCATTCTTTCGAGCGCTTCCTGTTGAGCTTCATTAGTAAGTGGCAAATGAACAGCCATTTGATCGCCATCAAAATCAGCATTAAATGCAGTACAAACAAGAGGAGGAATTTTTATACAAAGATCTTCGCTTAAAAGAGGCTGAAAAGCCTGAATGCCTAATCGATGAAGCGTTGGTGCTCGATTTAAAAGTACTAATTTATCTTTTATTTCTTCTTCAAGCATCGTCCATACCTCTGGACCAGCCTGTTCAATAATTCTATTAGCATTTTTTACGTTATAAGCTAAACCACTTTCAACAACTCGATGGATAACAAAAGGACGAAAAAGTTCCAATGCCATTTTTTTCGGCAAAGCGCACTGATTGAGTTTTAACTGAGGCCCTACGACAATGACTGAACGACCAGAATAATCTACTCTTTTTCCTAAAAGATTCTGACGAAATCTGCCTTGTTTACCTTTAATAATGTCTGCTAAAGAACGAGTTGGTCTTTGACCAGCACCTAACGATTGAGACTGAGAACCACTTCTAGCATTATTATCGATTAAGGCATCAACTGCTTCTTGCAACATTCTTTTTTCATTT
>CAYXLL010000035.1:0-5724 GCA_964465875.1 uncultured Candidatus Saccharibacteria bacterium | reverse complement strand
TAAGCCTTTTTTAAAAAGTTGAAGAAAAATCCATTGCGTCCATTTATAATAATTTTCATCAGAAGTATTAATTTCTCTGGTCCAATCAAAAGACAAGCCCAAACTTTTTAACTGTTTTTTAAATTTTTTTATATTTCTTTCAGTAATTATTTTTGGATGGATCCCTTTTTTAATTGCATAATTTTCTGTTGGCAAGCCAAAAGCGTCCCAACCAATTGGAAACAAAACATTAAAACCTTCCATTCTTCTTTTTCTTGCTACTACATCTAAAGCAGCATAACTTCGCACATGGCCAACATGAAGACCATCGCCAGATGGATAAGGAAATTCAATTAAAACATAATATTTTTGTTTTTTGGAAAAATTTTTTGCTTGATAAAATTTATTTTTCTCCCAACACGTCTGCCACTTTTTTTCAATTTTCTTAAAATCGTATTTTTTCATAATTATTAATGATAATAAACTTTTTAAATTAATTTTTCAACTAAAAAGGGCTAACTTCTGTTAGCCCAAAAACATAGAAATTTTCTTGATAATCTTTCAAAAAAGATTATCAAGAAAATTATCAAAAAAATTTCCCACCCTTTTATCAAAATAAAAAAAACAAAAAAGGCAAACTATAAATGACCACGGATGCTTTACTACAAAAATCATCGGATCGCCCCAAGGGACCTGCGGGGCCCCAGAAACAGCTCGAAGAACTAATTCGCAAAATCCCGCTATGGCAAGTCCCCACCATAGTGTCATACAAAACCCCATAAAAAACAAAACTATCTCTACAGTGAATAAAATGCTCCTTATTTTCATCCTCCTCATTTGCTCTCCTTTTTTAAGTTGTTAAAAAACAAAATTTATTGTAAATATAATAATAGCATAAAAAATTCTTTTTGTCAATAGTAATTTTGAATTAAAAATGTTATTGTTGGATTATTCAAATGAGTTTAAAAATAAAAAGAAACGAATTATTAGCTAAATATTCTAGTTTTAAAATTGGTGGACCAGCTAAATTTTTTGCAGTTGTTAAAACGAAAAAAGATCTAGAAAAAATTTTTTCTTTGATAAAAAAGAGGGATTTGCCATTTTTTGTTTTCGGCGGCGGAACTAATCTTTTATTTTCAGATAAAGGATATAATGGTGTAGTAATTAAAATTCAAAACCAAACTTTCAAAATTTTCGAAGAAAAATTAGAAGGACGAAAAAATCAAAAAGACAATTCAAGATTTAAAATTAGATGCGGAGCAGGATTGCTTTTAAGTCAATTAATAATGAAGTCTATTGAGGCCGGATTTTCCGGGCTTGAATGGGGCATAGGTATTCCAGGCACAATAGGAGGAGCCGTTGCTTCTAATTGTGGCGCTTACGGTCATAGCATTGCTGAATTTGTTGTTTCTATTCTAACAATAGATAAAAATGGAGAGGTTAAAAAATATTCTAATAAAAATTGTAGTTTTGATTATCGAACTTCGAGATTTAAAAAAAGCAGTAATCAAGAAATTATTTGGGAAATAGAATTAAAATTAAAAAAAGGCAATAAAAAAGAAAGTGAAAAAATAATTAAAGAAATTTTAGCCAAAAGGCAAGAAGAATTTCCTTTTTTTCCTTCAGCCGGCAGTGTTTTTAAAAATATCATTGTTGATCAAATAGAGAATAAAACACAGATTCTAAAACTTATTCCTCCGGATAAAATCAAAGGAGGAAAAATTCCCGTTGGTTATTTAATAGAACAATCTGAACTTAAAGGTAAAAAAATTGGCGATGCTCAAATTTCAGAAAAGCATGCTAATTTCATTATTAATCTAGGAAAAGCAAAGGCAAAAGATGTTAAAAAATTGATAAATTTTGCAAAAAAGAAAGTAAAAGAAAAATTTGGTTTGGATTTAGAAGAAGAAATAATAATTGTGCCTCGGGGCGGAATCGAACCACCGACGCAATGCTCTTCAGGCATTCGCTCTACCACTGAGCTACCGAGGCGCTATTAATAAATTTAATGAAAAAAAAGAAAAATTGCAAGTTTTAAAAATTTTTATTATTATTCAAAATAATATTTATGGAGGTTATGGTGTAATAGCAGCACAGCAGGTTGTGGCCCTGCTAGCGAGGGTGCAAATCCCTCTAACCTCCCTTTTAATAATTTCTTAATAAAAAGCAGAGATAAATATTTTAGTAAAAATTGCTAAAGAGCTTTTACTCTTGACAAATTTTTTAATATCCTTATACTTATAATTGTAATGAATAAATTTTTAGAAATACAAGGCGGATGAAAATTCAGGCATCTTAGTGTTTGAATTAAGATCCGTCTGTGCGACGGATTTTTTATTTCTGAGATTAAAGAAAATCAAAGAAAATCAGTGAAGGAAAGTTGTTTGAAAATCGAAAATGGAAAACCCGCCAAAATTTTACTTTGTAATAATGAGGCGGGCAATCAAATTTATACTGAATTTAATTTTAAAAATCCAGTATAAATTTAGTATATCCGAGATCTCGTTTCCTGAAAAATTTGGGTTAAGGGCAGACGGTGGATGCCTTGACACTAAAAGGCGATGAAGGACGTGGCGTAGCTGCGATAAGCCTCGGGAAGGTGCTTAGCAACCTATGATCCGGGGATTTCCGAATCGGGAAACCGGGTGTAGCAACAAACTACATCATCGCTCCTCACTTTTGCTTATCTTTGTGCAATTTCTAAATTTCAGAAGTTGCTCTCTCCTTGCGAAATTACAAATTTTTACGAATATACAAATTCGTATATTCGTACCGATTAGTAGATTTGTAAGGAAGAAACGACAAGCGAAAGCGAGGAGCGAAGCATACCTGCTGAAGTGAATCATCTCAGTAAGCAGAGGAAAAGAAAACAAAGCGTGCGCAGCACGCAGTTTATAAAGTTAAAAGTTTGTAAAGTTCATAAAGTACGATAACTTTATGAACTTTATGACTTTAAGAACTTTGTAACTTGCGCGCTGTGCGCGCCATTCCCTTAGTAGCGGCGAGCGAAAAGGGAAAAGCCTAAATCTTATTAAAGTGCCGTAAGGTTCTTTAATAAGAGGTTGCAAGACAAAAACGCTCTTTTGCTTTTCGCGAAGTTTTTGAAAATTTGAAAACTTCGTGATTTGCAAAAGGTGAAAGAGTTACAAATTTTTTGGTTAATCGAAGTTAGCTGGAAAGCTAAACCATAGAAGGTGAAAGTCCTGTAGATGAAAACCGAAAAACTCTTTAGTTTTTGTTCTTAAGTACCTCGACAAACGAACAGGTCGAGGGAATCTGCCAGAACTATCTGGTAAGGCTAAATACTTTTAGTGATCGATAGCGAACAAGTACCGTGAGGGAAAGGTGAAAAGTAGGCCGGCGAGGCCGGTGAAATAGAACCTGAAACCATCTGCCTACAAGGAAGCGGAACCCATCGCTGTCGCTCAGGGTTCCTAAATTCAAGATGCAAAAATCAAAATGTAAAATGATTGTTGCTGATAAAAATTTCTTTCAGAAATTTTTATCAGCTTCCTAAATTTTGACTTTTGAATTTTAATTTTTGAATTCGGAGTCCCGAGCGATAGCGAGGGCGACGCTGTGCCTATTGAAGAATGAGCCAACGACTTATTTTGCATTGCGCGTCTAAGCTCTATGGAGCGATGGCATAGCGAAAGCGAGTTTTAAAAGAGCGTTACTTTAATTAGTACGCAGTGCGAAATAGACCCGAAACCAGGCGAGCTTACCTTGAACAGGATGAAGATCGATGAAAATTGATCGGAGGTCCGAACCGGTGGGTTGTGCAAAACCCTCGGATGAGTTGAGGTAAGAAGTGAAAAGCTAATCGAGCCTGGAAATAGCTGGTTCTCTCCGAAATAGCTTTAGGGCTAGCCTCTCGAATAAATTTCTGCAGGTAGAGCACTAGTTTAGTAGTAAAGGGGGAAACCTCGACTACTGAGTTAAACTCCGAATGGCGGAAATTTTAACGAGAGAGTCAGACCGTGGGGGCTAAGCTCCATAGTCGAAAAGGAAACAGCCTAGCTCGCCGTCTAAGGCCCCTAAATGTTTGCTAAGTGTAAAAGGTAGTACTAATTCAGAGACAGATAGGAGGTTGGCTCAGAGGTAGCCATCCTTTAAAGAGTGTGTAACAACTCACTATTCAATGATTTGGTGCGCCGAAAATTTACCGGGGCTAAGCAAACTGCCGAAGACGCGAATATCAATGCTCTGCATTGATATAGTAGGAGAGCATTTTAATTGCACTGAAGCTCTAGCCGTGAGGCAGAGTGGAGCGATTAGAAGAGAGAATGTTGGCATGAGTAACCACAAGTCCAATGAGAAATTGGACCTCCAAAAATCCAAGGTTTCCGTGGCAATGGCAATCAACCACGGGTTAGGCGGTCCTTAGGTAATGGCGAAAGCCGTAGCTGATGGACAACCGGTTAATATTCCGGTCCTTCTATTACTTTTGATGGGGTGACGAAGAAAATAAGATTGAGCGCCTTAATGGTTTGGCGTCGCTGATTTATAGAATTTTCGCCCAGGAAAAACCAGGCGAATGCTTTAAATAGCAAAATTCGGAAATTGGCGTAAGTCTTAATTCTTATTAAGATAATTCAATCGAAGAGTCTTCCGAGAAAAACCTCTATTTCAGTGTTTTGCACTGAATGTAATAGGAACCGTACCGTAAACCGACACTGGTGGGTGAGGCGAGAAGCCTAAGGGGAACGAGTGATTCATCCTCAAGGAACTCGGCAAAAAAGCGGCCGTAACTTAGGGATAAGGCCTCCCTGATCGCATCACACTGCGTGTGATGCTTAATTCAAAATTCAAATATCAAATTTCAAAATTTAGAAAATTGTCAAAATTTTCTGAAGAAAATTTTGACAATACAATAATTTTGATTTTTATATTTTGATTTTTGATTTTAAAGTATCGTGCGAAGTGCGATGCGATTGGGGCGCAGCGAAAGTATCTCTGGCGACTGTTTATCAAAAACACAGCTCCCTGCAAACTCGTAAGAGGAAGTATAGGGGCTGACGCCTGACCGATGCGAGAAGGTTAATAGCGTCGGTTGCTTCGCTTTCGCTTCACAGCCGACTAAATGTAAAATTCAAATATCAAATCTCAAAATTTAGGAAATTCGCCTTCGGCGAATAACGATAATTTTGATTTTTGCATTTTGATTTTTGATTTTAGCGAAGATGCGGAGCGTGAGCGGAGCAGCTGAGCGCTTGAAGCCCTCGTCAATGTCCGCGGTAACTATAAACTCACGGATTGTAGTTATAAAATTTGGCTATATGCGGGAAAATCTCAATAATTTATGACGTACTCGTTAAGAAATTGTCCATCTTAAAAGTAAAAATCGTCATAAAGAGATAATCCGCAGGAAAGAAGTTTTGTGAATTCTTAATAAAATGAATAATCAAAAATGGTTAAAAAAAATTCCTCAAAATATCGGTTGGTATCTATCCGGTTTTGCGGACGGAGAGGGAAGTTTTAATATTTCTCTCAAAAAAGATCCACAATATATTTCGAAATGGAAAATCGATCCAAGCTTCAATATCTCTCAAAAAGATGCATCTAATCTTATCCTTTTCAAAAAAATTCTTGGAACAGGAACTTTAAGAAAGCGAAAAGATGGTGTCATATATTATGAGGTAAGAAATTATAAGATGCTTTGGGAACGCGTTATACCTTTTTTTGAGAAGTTTAAATTTCGACCAATATCAAAACAAAAAAATTTCTCAATATTTAAAAAGATTA